>DATFET010000021.1:0-4828 GCA_035250835.1 Anaerolineales bacterium | reverse complement strand
TGTCCCTCTGCGGTTCAACTGTCCGCCCGAGGTCACCCTGCTCACTTTGACGAGCGCGTAGATTCTCCTCTCACCCTGGAATTTCCATAAGCCTGACAGGCCCGGCGCCACTGAGCATTTACTGTGAAGAGATTTCGTTGGACCAGAACCCAGCCTGCGGCTGTTCTCCAGGATAGGGGTCCTGGCGGTTGATCTTCCGCAGCACATAGTGCAATACTTCCCGCACAGTGCCCAACAGCGGTATGACCAGGATGACACCGACCACGCCCCATAGCACTGCTGCCACGACCAGCCCCAGGATCACGAAAAAGACCGGCAGGTGGACAGCCTTGCCAGCCAGCCTGGGGAAGATGACCAGGCGCACAACCTGGTTGATCAGCACATTAACTCCCCAAACGAGGACGGTCAGGGCCAGAGGACTAAGCGTAAGTGTGGATGAGCCCTGGGTATACGTCACCAGGATAATTAACACATAGGAAATCAACGGACCGAAGGTGGGGATCAAATTCAGGAAACCGGTGATGACACCGAGCACGCCTGCATAAGGGATACCGAACAGGTAGAGTTCAAGGGCGGTGGTCGTGCCGATGATTATGGATGAGATCACTGTGGACCTCAGCCATCCGTTCCATACATTCGAAAGTCTATCGAACAGGATGCCAAATTCGCGCTGTGAGACATCCGAAAGCCTCTGGAATGAACGGGCGATATTGGCCGGCATTTCCAGAATGAACAGAAAAGCCAGGAAGACCGAAATGGATGTAAAGGATATGAAGGTAACTGCCATGCCAAGCTGATTGCCAATAAAACCAAGCAGGTTTCCCAGCAATAATGTGAAATTGAAAGTGCCTCCCAGGGCCCGCTCCAGGGCCAAAACCGATTCTCGATTCAGGTCGAACTGTGCATTGAGGGTGGACACCAGGGCTTGCACGTTGTCCACGAACCAGCCAGTTACGTTGCTCAGGAGCAGGAAGAGGAGAATGGCCAGTGGAATGAAGACGACAAATACCGCCACGCTATAGGATATCTTTGTCTTCGCGCGCAATTTATTGATCGGGTAGGAAAGAATCAGAATTACAATTCCGGTGATGCCCAGCAGGTTGAGCAGGGGGCGAAGCACCGTTAACAGGAACAGCACACCGAGCAGCAAAATAACGACGGCTGCCTGGCGGGTGAACTGGTCCCATTCACCTGGAGGGTTGGGAGGTGTTGATTGATGATATCTCTGCTGCAATTCGACATCCTTCATTGTTGTTCTCCTCTTTGTTCAGCAGTTGGGTGCGCCAGCTATCCATATTCCGCGCAGGTTTAACCGACCAGTATCGATTCTTCAGGATATTCCACCAATTGCCTTTTCTTATCGTGCCCCATCAATGAGATCATGATGGTGATCGCGCCCAGGCGCCCGGCGAACATTGTAAAGATGATGATCAGCTTTCCGATCGTGTTTAGTCCTGTTGTAATTCCCAGGGTCAATCCGGTTGTTGAATAGGCAGACACAACTTCGAATAATATCTGATCGAGGCTGAACGGATTGGTTAATAAAAGCAGCCAGGTTGCCAGGACCACCAGGCTGATGCTGATCACGAAGACGACCAGGGAACGCATCAGCAAAGCGGCAGGCAGGGAATGCTTTCCCACGCGGATCTTATCCAGCCCGCGCGCGTAACTGATCACCGCCAGCCACAACACGGTGAATGTCCCGGTCGTGATGCCTCCACCGGTCGAAGCGGGTGCGGTGCCTATGAACATAAAGAGGACCAGCATCCAGCTGCTGGGAGCGTTGATCTCGGTGAAGGTTGGCAGGCCGGCAAAACCTGCCGTCCTGGCGGACACAGATTGGAACCACGCCAGCAGGGCTCTTTGGCCGAATGGCATCCCGCTCATTACACCGCCCATACGATACTCGGAAACCAGGAAGCCGATCCAACCCAGCAGGATGAGGATCAGCGAAATAACGATGGTCAGGCGGGTATGCAGTGAAAATGAACGGCGGCGTCTGTAGATCAAGTCCATATAAACAGGTATGCCCAGCCCACCCAGGATGATCAATGCCCCCATGATGATCAGGCTCAATGGATCAGTCGGTATTCCATTCGGATACTCAGGCAGCCCGTAGAAAAGATCGAAGCCGGCATTGCAGTAAGCCGTGACCGCGTGAAATATAGCGTAGAAAGCAGCTTTCCCAGGCGGAACAATCCCAGAAATGCGCCAATGCAGGAACAACAGGATCGCACCTATGCCCTCGATGACCAGCATCAGTCCGACGGCTCGCACCATGATCAGGGCGATCTCTTGCGGGCGATCCAGACCCAGGGAACTGGTCACCGCCAGTCTCTCTCCAAGCGTGACCTGGCGGCCGATCAGGCGGAACACAAGGACGACCACGACGATCAATCCCACTCCGCCGACCTGGACCAGCAGAAGCAGGATGAGCTGACCTAGAAAGGTCAGATCCGTGCTGACCGGGAGCAGGCTCAGACCGGTTACTGCTGCGGCAGAAGTGGATGTGAAGAGTGCCTCCATCAGGGATAATTTCCGTGTGCTGGCTCCCGGGAGCATGAACAATGCCGTGCCTATGCCAATCAATACGATCAATCCCAGAACCAGTTGGAGGGCTACCGGGACCTGACGTGAATTCCCGTAGCTTGCGCTCCCTCCCATCTGGATCAGTCGCTGCCGTGGCGAAGAGCCGCGGGATTTTATTTTTGAGGATGGAGGGGATTTGGCCTTGCTCATTCGATGTTGCTGAATTCTGCCAGTCGACGCTTCTCGCCGACCAGCACCAGGATATCTTCTGGCAGGAAGCGGACGTCCGGGTCTGGGTTGATGATCAAATCATCCCCGCGCAGGATCAGGACAACGGTCACACCGTAGGGCTCACCTGCTTCTATCCCCTTGCCGATCAACCCGGCGGGTGCCTTGATCTCGATCAGGCTGTAGTCCGGGCTCAGGCGCAGGACCTCCAGCATGCCCGGGATGCTAAGCTCGTCTGCCAGCTGGTACCCACTCTCCTCTTCCGGCAGGACGACCCGGTCCGCACCGATCCGCAGCAATATTTCCCGGTGACGGTTTGAATTGGACTTGGAGATCACCTGCGGAATGCCCCAATTTTTTAAGGTTGAGGTGAGGAGGACACTGGTCTCAAAATTACTTGAAACGGCGACCACGACCGTGTGGAATGCGGTGATGTCCACCTGCCTTAAAGCGTCCTCATCCATGGCATCCAGGACGACCGCTCCGGTAATCTCATCAGCGAGCTCTTTCACTATAATAGGATCGCTGTCGATCCCCAGCACGCGGTGCCCGAGTGTTTCCAGCCGGCGCGCCAGGCTGCCGCCGAAACGACCCAGCCCGATGATGGCAATTTCCTTAACGTTATCTTTTTTTTTGAAAAGCGGCATGGTTCATCCTCAGAGCATTACACTTTACTGTCGCGCCATCGCCACACGCAGACGCTCCTCAGGGCTGATAAAGTGATCGAAATCCTCCACGCCGGCGTCCAGCTGCACCCAGTTGACCTTACCATTGAAGGCGCTGGTGTGCATGGTGTAATCCTCCGAGACCGCGGAGGCGCTTTCATAGCCAACGTCGGTCGTTTCGTCCGCGGAGAAGATCATCGGGACCGTGACCGGAACGCGGCCCTCTCCCACCTTATTCCCATCGACGAACAGCGTTACATTGCCGCCCTTGGCGAGTCCGCCGCCATCGTAGGCGAACTCCATGCGTAGCTGATGCTCTCCTGCTGGCAGCGGGGTGTTGGATTCGGTGTAAAAACGCTGGAGTCCCAGCAGGTTGTAACAGTACTTGAGCCTGCCGTCCCAGGCATACAGGCTCCAACCCCCAAAGGCGCCTCCCTGAGCGAGGATGACGCCGTTTGCGTCGCCATCTGGGAGCACAACCTCGGCAGTGACCGAATGCGATTTGTTCTTCAGATTGAGCACCGTGTTCTCGGTCAGGCGTCCCATGCCGCCGAATAACAGCTGTGACCTGCCGCGGATGAGCACCGGGCGCCCTGCCAGGTCTGGATTGAAGCGCTCGATGCGGCGGTCGTCCAAAGGCAGCACGTTATATTTGACCGCCTCGATCAGGAAGAGCCGCTGGAGCTCCCTGAGCATCCCCGCGTTCTCGGCGGCGATATTATGTGCCTGGGACCAGTCGTCCGGCGCGTACAGCTCCCAGACATCCTCATCGTAGGCCGGCAGCTTCTCTATCACCCAGGGCGTGCTGTGGCGGGTCACGGCCGTCCAGCCGTTGTGATAGATACCGCGGTTGACGAACATCTCGAAGTACTGGGTGGAGTGGCGATCTTCCGCCGCGTCGTCGTCGAAGCTATAGAACATGCTTACGCCTTCATACGATTTCTGCTGCACACCGTGGACGGACAGCGGCTCGGGCAGCCCTGCCGCTTCGAGGACCGTCGGAGCAATGTCGATCACGTGATGGAACTGCTGGCGGATCTCGCCCTTCGACTGGATGCCGCCCGGCCAATGGACGATCGTGCCATTGCGCGTGCCACCCCAGTGCGAGGCGACCTGTTTGGTCCATTGATAGGGCGTATCCATGGCGTGCGCCCAACCCACTGCAAAGTGATTGTAGGAAGCCGGTCCACCGAACTCGTCGATGTGAGCGGTCAAAAACTCCGGCGTCTCCATCGCCGCCATATTGTTGAAAATAAATCCTTCGTTGAACGTTCCATTGACCGTTCCTTCGGCGCTGGCGCCATTATCGCCTACGATGTAATAGATCAGCGTATTTTCCAGAATGCCCAGCTCTTCCAGCAAAGTCACCAATCGCCCGATGTGATGGTCGGTGTACTCCAGGAACC
>DATFET010000012.1:0-2490 GCA_035250835.1 Anaerolineales bacterium | reverse complement strand
GACAGCAGATATACATCCGTTAATTGGCAAGCCTCCACCGGAAAGCGGTTGAAAGGTTTGGCAGGATTGGAGCGATTGCTGCGAAGCTCATCCATTGTATGGATGAGCTTGTAGGTGAACTCAGAGGCTGTCTCAGCCCGCGTCCGTTCTCCCGCGAGAGACCGTCCCATTCGGTAATAGCGTCTGTATAGAAACGCGATCGCCCTGGCCGGATCAAAGCTCAGGATCCAAAGCCTTTCGAGAACCATGAAGTACAGCAGGACAAGAAACAGTGCTATGACAAAGAGCGTGATCCAATACAGGATGCCGGTGTTTGTCAATTGGAAGATGAATTTTTCAGTTAACGTAACAGATCGATCTGTCGCTGGGATTTCAGCTTCGCTCTCGATCCGCTCGATCTCGGGCTGGGAGGCAGTTGGCTCGAACTCGACCCAGCCGATCTCGGGAAAATAGATCTCCGCCCACGAATGCGCGTTCAATTCACGGACGATGTATTGCGCGTTGGGCGCGTCGTATGAACCTGAGGAGTATCCCGAGACGAAGCGCGCCGGTAGTCCGCTGGCACGCGCTAGAACGACCATGGCTGTGGCGTAATAATCGCAATATCCCCGCTTCAGGTCGAAGAGGAAGTAATCGGCGACATCCTGGTCCTGTGGAGGAGCAGGGACTTCAAGGTCGTAGGGATAATTCGTCCGCAGATAGCTTTCGATGGCTTTGGCTTTGTCATATGGATTTTCGATCCCGCGTGTGATCTCTCTCGCCAGGTCATGGACGCGCTCGGGCAGCTCACGCGGCAGCCTGAGGTATCGGGCACGGATCTCTTCCGGATAACCTGCCGGTGCGCTGCGCAACTCCTCGACTGTGGCGAGCGGGACATACGCATCCACCCGGTAGTCGTCTGCGCTGGAGGCCGCGGCAAACAGGTCCGCCTGGAGCAGAGCCGTTTGGTCGACGAACAAACTCGTTCGGGGCCGGAGACGCCAGTCCGCCCGAAAGGGAACGTCTGCGCTGAACAAAATCCCACTCCAGAATAGTTTTCCTTCCGGCTGCTGGAGCTGTACATCCAGATGCAGGAGCCGATATCCATCCAACAATCCGGGGACCAGAGGAGTGTTTGCCTCGTAATTCTGCGGAGAGGCAGCGCTCGTCACCCAGCCTGCGCCCTGGTATTCATCATAGATTGTGCTGCGCCAGTAATGACGCGGTGCATCTGTTGTGAGCCCCGGGTTTGCGACCGGCGGCAGCTCGCCGGTACGCACCGTCATCACCAGTTCCTGCGACAGGGCAAATCCTTCCGTCAGTAGATGCTCACGCGGGAGCGACGGTTTTTGAAAGACCGTATTCGCCTTCGGCACGCTCTGCTGGCGGATACCCAGCATCTCCGCGGCTTCATTCGAATTTCGCTCACGCAGGAAATCGCGAACGTCTCGCCATGAAAAGGATGGGATGGAGAACGCGGCCGATCCAACCAGGATCGCCAGGAATACCACAGCCTGAGTGTTATCGTACAGGATGCTGTCCGAGTAATCCACTCGGCGCCGCTGCCATTGTGCAGTATGGTCCTTGTAATTCCACAAGCCCATCAAGAGCAGCATGATGATCACCAGCACCCATAATGAATAGATTCTAAATTCACTGTAGGATAGAACGACAGCCAGCAGTATGGCGCTCGGCATCAACGCGTGGATAGCCTTACGCCGGGCAGCGAACCAGCCTGTCCACGCGGCGAGAAGCCAAATCAATAGGGACCAGATCATGTGGCGGATCAACGCATCGTTGACAGTGACATTCTTATCGATGCCGAGCAGCCAGGTTTGCCAGCGTGCCACCAGTGCTTTGGAAGCCTGTGCAACCACAGTCCATGCATCCAGCACTACACTGGTATCCAGTGGGATTTTTTCTTGAATCGCAGGTACGATCTGGGGAAGGAGTCCAGTGATGGACGCGATCAGATCGATCAAAGGAAGTGAAAGTCGGGCGCTGACAATCCAGATGCCAGCCAGCCCCAGCGCAGCAATTATGACTGCAGAATAAAAAACACCTAATTTGCTCCGGCTCAGGATCCAGCCGAGTCCCGCAGCGATGAGACAGATCTCGAATGAATAGATCGTGTCTGTACCGCGCAGAGACGATGAAATCCCATATGCCAGCATTTGAAGCGAGAGGATGACAAGGATTACGCCCAGCACCTCCGCGCTGAGTAATTTCCTTAGCAGGCGGGCAATCATTCCAGCCTCCGCCAGTCTGCAATGGGAGTTCTCACGGCGACAGCCTTGCCTGTGCCTGAAATGCGCCACTCCCATTCACCTTCCTGGCCTGGACGGATCTGTTTCTTGTCGAGCATCTCTTTGGGAATGATATGACACGGAATGCCCATCATTTGGAACATTTCTGCCATGGGTTTTGTATCGCTTGTGCCGCCAAACGACACGGGGTCGAGCAAAAAGATTGTCGGCAGGATGCCGCGCCACATCAAAGGCAGCAGGGACT
>DATFET010000427.1:0-5558 GCA_035250835.1 Anaerolineales bacterium | reverse complement strand
AGCCCTCCTTTGACCCCATCCCTGCCCTAAGTTTCTTACCCCTTTGAGACTCAGTACATATGGACATAGGTTCGGCTCGGCTCGTTGTGATCATCTTGACCTTCTCTCAGCGAGAGAAAACAATGAAATGTTTATCCACACTGCTTGGTAGTGGCGATAAACATTTCCAGGTTCTTGTTTGGGATAACGGTTCGCGGGATAACACTCTTGCTGCTGTCAAAGAAACTTTTCCAGAGGTCCTAACTCACTACAGTGAGAGCAATCTGGGTGTTGCGGGGGGACGTAATGCAGCTGCAGAAATGGCGATCACCAAATATGGCGCGGCGCAGCTCCTGTTTCTGGATAATGATATTCTTGTGGATCCCGGTTTTGTCTGCGCGCTTTATGAGCCATTCAAGGCCGAGCCGCTTCTTGGGCAAACCCAAGCTAAATTGCGCTTTATGCATGACCGGAGCTTGATCAACGATGGTGGCGGCGCCCGAATCAGCTTCGTATTCTGGCGCGTCAAGCCGGTGGGGTTTGGCGAGCCTGATCGAGGCCAGTATGATGCACCGCGTCCATGCATTTCCTGTGGGGGCGCGATGATGGTCCGGTCGGATGTATTTCAGCAATTGAACGGTTTCGATCCATGGTTTGGTCCATTTGGACCCGAAGATCTGGATTTTTCGTTACGTTTGCAAAAGGCTGGTTACAAGGCTATGTATATCCCGAAGGCAGTTGGATATCACCAGGTGAGCCATACTTACGGCGAGGGCTATAGCGAGGAGTATGCCAGGCACAAATCACGTCACTGGCTGCTGTTCATGCGGAGACATGCCAATATTTGGCAAAAGATAGGTTTTTACCTTTTCGGCGCTCCTATATTGGCTGTCAAGGTATTCATCCGGGAGGCCAGAAGAGGAAATCTGCGAGCAGTTCGGGGATTGATAGAGGGTATATTGCAGCCGAAAAGGCGGGTTGAATGAGTCTTCGTCTACGGACCAGCCAGATCAAAAATGAGATCACTGCATTAGCTAGCAAGCCATGGATGCAATATGTATGGCTGGCTGTGATTACGCTGTTTGCGGCGGCGCTTCGATTCTATAAACTGGGTGAATGGAGCTTTTGGATCGATGAGATTTATACCATCAACCATGCAATGGCGCATTTCAGCACGCCGCAACTCACTCTCGACCACATACCGCCCGCAAGGAATTGGATTCCCATTTCGGTTATCCTCTCAGCGCAGGTGTTCAATGTGTGGATGGTCAGTGAGTTCAACGCGCGGCTGGTGGCAGCGATTTTTGGGATCATCACGATACCTGCGTTATATTTCCCGATCAAGAACATTTTCAATACACGTGTGGCGTTGATCACGGTCTTGCTATTAGCGGTGTCGTCCTGGCATTTGGAGTGGTCACAAAATGCGCGCGGATATACCTCGCTGCTGTTGTTCTCCTGGCTGGCAGTGTTCACCTTTTATTTTGGGCTTGAGAAGGATCGTGCCTCGTACTTTGTCTGGTTCTTTATCTTTCTTTACCTAGCCGCCTCCGAGCGCCTGATCGCATTATTCATCCTGCCTGCGTTGGTGCTCTATTTGCTGGCTGTAAAATTTTTGCCGATGGAAAAACCCATCGGCTTGCGCGCCAGGAATATATACATCCTTTTAACGCCTGTCTTATTGTTTGGGATCTATGAGATATACAGCCTGATCCGAAACGACGAGTCGGTCATCGGGGCGATCCTGGCTGAGATCGTGAGCACGTTTTTTGGGAAGCCGATCGAGAGTCCGTTTACTCAAACCATCTTCCAGGTCTTTAAACTTGGCGTTCCGTTGTTCGCCCTATCCCTGTTGAGTGGAATTTACATCTGGAGGCAAAGAACGCGCGCGGGGTGGTTGTTCGTGCTGAATGCAGTCGTGCCGTTCTTCCTCGTGATATTCGTCACGCCTTTCATGTTTACTGAGGAACGTTATGCCCTCGTCTCTTTGCCCGCGTGGCTGGCGCTGGCAGCGATTGGAATTGATAAGCTGCTGGTCAGGGTAAAAAATTATGAGCCGATCCTGGCATTTGGGCTGTTGCTCGTATTGCTGGCCGACTCATTGGGAGCCAGCCTGTTGTATTATCGCGTCAACCACGGCAATCGCTGGGATTACCAATCAGCGTTTGCAATCGTTCAGGCGAACTTGCAGGAAGGGGATAGGGTCGTATCCACCTTCTCAGAAATGGGAAATTATTATTTGAAGCGGGACGACGTGGTGCGCTGGGACGATATTAACAAGGAAACCATTGAGAGTAGCGGGCGGCGCGTCTGGTTTGTGATCATCCCCGATATGACGTGGTACACAGGCACCGAGGATTTCTATTGGTGGGTCTCGCATTACACCCGATTGATCAGGACCCTTTATATCCGCACAGTGGATAACACCAATCTCGAAATATATCTGTATGATCCAGCCGCCAGTCCACAGCTCGAACGTTTGAAAGATCCGGACTGAGAGATGGCGAACCTTATGTTGTGTTCCACGATCATCCCGACCATCGGCAGACCTACGTTATCAGCCGCCATTCAAAGCGTGGTGGATCAGGGCCTGGATCCGGACGACTTTGAGATCATTGTCGTCAACGACTCGGGGAAGCCGCTTCCCGCTGCCGACTGGCAGAAACAGCATCAAATCAAAGTCATTGATACCAATCGGCGAAATCGCAGTGTTGCAAGAAATGTGGGCGCAGCCGCTTCACGCGGCAAATACCTGCACTTTTTGGATGATGACGATTGGATGATGCCTGGCGCGTTCGATGCCCTGCTGAACGTTGCAGAACAAACAAAAGCTGCCTGGGTACATGGCGGCTTCAGGATGGTGGACAATTCGGGGGCCAAGGTAACCGACATTCATCCTGATGAAACGGGCAATTGCTGTATCCAGATGATGGCTTGGGAGTGGCTGCCACTACAAGCTTCCTTCATCAGCTCTGAGGCCTTTTTCGCGGTGGACGGATTTGCCTCCCTGCCCTCCCTGGGTGGAGGCTTTGAGGATATTCATCTCTCCAGACAAATCTCCCTTCACTCGGATATGGCGCGCACTGAAAAAATTGTGACAGCTATACGTATCGGGGATGTAAGCAGTACAACGAATTATGTAACTATGTTCCACCAAAACCGCCAATCGCGTGAGAAAACGATAGCAGCACATCATGCCTTCCAACGCATGATCTCTTCTGCCAAATCGAGTCCCGGCAAATCAAACTACTGGTTCGGCAAGGTCATGTACTACTATATGACCTCTATGAAATGGAATCTAACGGACAAACATTTCTTTACTGCGGCAAGCAGAGCAGCATATCTGTTAGCTGGTTTTGTACTGGCGGGTAATCGGCTGTTCTCGTCCGAGTTTTGGCGCGGAGTGATTCGCCCTCACTACCCCCGTATGGGGACCGCAATTCGAGCGGCCGGCGCGGATTATCTATATGCAGATACCAGACGCGCAATTAATCTTTCAGCCACCAAATCCAAGCGTTGATTGGATGACTTACCGATGTTTTGTTCCACAATTATTCCGACCATAGATCGCAGGACTCTATCTCGAGCGGTCGAGAGCATATTAAAACAGAATATTCCACATAGTGAATTCGAAATACTTGTCATCAACGATTCCGGCATGCCTCTGGAAAGGGCAGATTGGCAGAGCTCAGAGCGCGTGCAAATCATCCAAACAAATCGGCGGGAAAGAAGCGTCGCCCGGAATACCGGCGCCGCGATTGCCAAAGGAACATACCTGCATTTTCTTGATGACGACGATTGGCTGGTTCCGAACGCTTATCAACACTTTTGGGAATTGAGTCAAGTCAGCAACGCAAAGTGGTTGTATGGCATGACCCAACTCGTTGATCGCCAGGGCCGCCCAACGATTAAACTGCGGCACAGCTTGAATGGAAATTGTTTTGTTCAGGCGATGGCAGGCGAATGGATTCCCTTACAAGCCTCATTAATTGAGCGAAAGACGTTTCTCGAAATAGGTGGATTCAATCCACTTCTGACGGGACCTGAGGATATTGATCTTCTCCGGCGCATTCTCCGAACGGAAGATGTCTGCGAGACGCCCAACCTGGTTGCCTATGTGATTATGGGAGGCGAAGGGAGCACCACCGATTATGTTCAACATCCGCAAGCGAGCCGCTGGGCGCGTGAAATGCTGCTCGATTCATCGAACGTTCACGATAGAATGCGCTCCTCTGCAGTGAACTCATTCTGGTGTGGACGCATGCTGAGAGTGTATCTGACATCGGTAGTTTGGAACCTGGCTCATCGTCGGTTCTTCAGCGCCGCCAGCCGCATTTGGAGCTCAATTTTTGCATTGCTACACGCCGGAACAGGAGTGCTCACCAAAGATTTCTGGCGAGCTGTTTCAAGACCTTATGCAAGTATCACATTTGAAAACGGCATTCAACAAAGCCGTTTGGGGAAATAATTTGGATTCAAATATATTTTTCTCTTATATCATTCCCACAATTGGGCGACGTAGCCTCGACATTGCTGTCAATAGCGTTCTGAAACAAAACTTTCACCGGGCAAAATTCGAGGTTATTGTTGTTAACGATTCAGGCCAATCCCTGCCTATCACAAATTGGTATGCCTCTCCGTGTGTCAGAGTCATCAATACTCACAAGTCTGAACGCAGTTTTGCGCGAAACAGCGGAGCCGCAATCGCCCATGGGACATATATTGCTTTTTTGGATGATGATGACTGGATATTGCCAGGCGCGCTTGAGTCCTTTTGGCAGTTGGCCAACCAATACCCAGATGCGGCGTGGTTATATGGTGGAATACGAATTGTAGATGAGTGGGACAAGGTGCTTGGAGAGATTAACTCCAGGCTGACTGGCAATTGTTTTTCTCAGATCATGGGCGGTGCCTGGGCACCTCTTCAGGCTTCTATCATACAGTCGCGCGCCTTTTTTGAGATTGGCGGATTCAATCCACTCATTTCCGGCACGGAAGATGAAGACTTATGCCGCCGAATCGCTTCCCGCGGCGATTTTGCCAACACGGCGGAGGTGATTGCCTGTCTCTATCGCGGGCAAACCTGGAACACATCTACCAATTACAAGCGCGCGCCAGAGGATACGAAGTATTCACGTGACCTGATCTTTTCAGAACCAAAATCCTTTCAGCGCCTTCGCTCTTCCGTTGATTCGAGCTACTGGTCCGGGCGAGTCCTACGTGTATATCTCAGTACCCTGGTATGGAGTCTGAGAAAAAAACGTTTTTTTACTGCATTGAGTCGCCTGTTATATAGCACTGCCCTTTTGGGACTATCCATCAAATATATTTTTTCCGGTGACTACTGGGCTGGACTCAGTGCGGATCATGTACCTGAAACTCTCCATTTTGTTATGAGAGATGCTGAACGCAGGATAAAGAGGTCTTGGTGAAAGTATTACTGAATTTTAGATAAATAATTTCCGCATTATTTCCAGGACAAATTGGAAGCGGATAAGCAGGATTGAAGACGAGATTGTGATCGGCGAAGTTTGCCAACTCCAGAAAGGATGTTCGGACGAAGTTCAAACAAATCATGT
>DATFET010000424.1:0-15288 GCA_035250835.1 Anaerolineales bacterium | reverse complement strand
CCCGGCTGCGGTCTGCAGGACCTTGGTAACGACTACATCCTTGTACTCGCCGATGAAATCGTGGCCATTCTCGACAACGACCATCGTGCCGTCATCCATGTAGCCCACGCCCTGGCCGAACTCCTTGCCTTCCTGGAAAATGTTCAGGGTCATATGCTCGCTGGGAAGGACGACTGATTTGACGGCGTTTGCCAGCTCGTTGATGTTCAGGATCGTCACACCCTGCAGCTCTGCGACGCGGTTGAGGTTGTAATCATTCGTCAGGATGGGACATTTCAGCTGCCGCGCCAGGACTACCAGCTTGTCATCCACTTCGCGGACACCCTCGGCGTTGATATCGCTGATGCGGACCAGGATGTTGGGAAGTTTTTGCAGCTCGGCAAGCACCTCCATGCCGCGGCGGCCGCGCTGACGGCGCAAACCGTCCGGTGAGTCGGCGATATATTGGAGCTCGTTCAAGACAAAGCGGGGAATGAGAAGCGTGCCGGGCAGAAATCCCGTTTTGGCAATATCGGCGACGCGTCCGTCGATGATCACGCTGGTATCCAGTAAGATGGTACGGTTTAGGTTTGTCCAGGAGGAAGAGGAACCGCTTTCACCCCCGCGTCCGCTGAGCGTGCTGAACAACCCCATGATGTCGCCCTGGCGCATAACGAACAAGGACACTCCCAGCCAGGTAAAGACCAGCACGCCTACAAAAGGCAGGATCTGCCCCAGGGGCGGAGGCAGCAGCGAGAGCGGAAATGCCAGCAGCGCGGCAGTCAACAGACCGACCACCATGCCGACCAAACCGGCGAAAAGCGTCTCTGCAGAAAGGCGGCTAAGCCTGCCGCGAATCCAGCGGGCCGGACGAGTTGTAATGTAGGGCGTAAGCACCAGCCCTGTCAGGGAGCCGAGCAGGCCGATAATCAAGGCATAACGAAGTGATTCTCCCAGATTGTCACCGCCGAACTGAAAACCCCACAAGGCGCCCAGGATTCCGAAAAAAATCATCCCTACGATGCGAAAAATAAACTCAGTACTCACAATAACTCCTTAATAAATGCAGAATAATGTTAGCATCATAGCATGGCTAAGGTAGCCAGTCAACCAGGCAGGTCTGGCTCATACAAAATTGTTATAATGGTATATCTATGACTCTTACCGATACACTTAATCGTCCGTTACGTGATTTGCGGATTTCGGTCACCGATCGCTGCAATTTCCGCTGTGTTTATTGCATGCCCAGGGAAGTCTTCGGGTCGGATTATCAGTTCCTGGAGCGGAGCGAGATCCTGACTTTTGAAGAGATCGCCCGCCTGGCGCGTATTTTCGCCCCGCACGGTGTTCAAAAGATCCGCCTGACCGGGGGTGAGCCGCTGTTGCGCAAGGATTTACACCTCCTGATCCGCATGCTGGCGGAGATACCGGATCTCGACCTGACCCTGACAACGAACGGATCCATGCTGGAACGGCAGGCGCGTGCTTTGAAGGAAGCCGGTCTGAAGCGCGTCTCTGTCAGCCTGGATTCGCTTGATAATGACGTGTTCAAAGCCATGAACGATGTGAACTTCCCAGTGGAAAAAGTGCTCAGGGGAATGGATGCAGCTGCCGAGGTGGGGCTGACACCGATCAAGGTGAACATGGTCGTCAAGCGCGGGCTGAACGAATCCAGCATCCTGCCTATGGCGCGATACTTCCGCGAGAAAAGCTACATCCTGCGCTTGATCGAATACATGGATGTGGGGCACACCAACGGCTGGCGGATGGACGATGTGGTGCCGGCTGCCGAAATTATCAAGACGATCAGCGCCGAAATGCCGCTCGAGCCGCTGGACCCCAATTACAAGGGCGAAGTGGCGGAACGCTGGCGCTACAAGGATGGGAGCGGAGAGATCGGCGTGATCGCCTCGGTCACACAGGCGTTCTGCCGGACCTGCAACCGCGCCCGGCTCTCAGCGGAGGGCAAGCTCTACACCTGCCTGTTCGCGGTCAGGGGATATGATCTGCGCGGCCTGCTGCGCAGCGGTGCAAGCGATGAAGAAATATCCCAGGCTATCGCGCGCGTCTGGAACAAGCGTGCAGATCGCTACTCGGAGCTGCGCTCTGATAACACACTTAACCTGCCCAAGGTGGAGATGTCGCATATTGGAGGATAATTAAGTGGGCATCGAACGGGGTATGACGCAAAAAGTTCCATGACTCAATAACGGGAATGCAAGACAACAGGAGACATCATGCAATATCGTGAGCTTGGACGCACCGGCTGGAAAGTTTCCACGATCAGCTTTGGCGCGTGGGCGATCGGCGGTACATGGGGCGACGTGAAGGATGAAGAGTCCCTGGCGGCCCTGCACCGCGCCCTGGACCTGGGTGTGAATTTCTTCGACACAGCGGATGTCTATGGCGATGGGCGCAGCGAACGATTGCTGGCGAGACTCCGCAGGGAAAGGAACGAACCGTTCCATGTCGCCACCAAAGCCGGCCGCAGGCTCGATCCACACGTGGCAAGTGGATATAACAAAAAGAACCTGACTGCCTTCGTCGAGCGCAGCCTGAAGAATTTGGAAGTGGATTCGCTCGACCTCCTGCAATTGCACTGCCCGCCTACAGATGTATATTACATGCCGGAAGTTTTCGATGCACTGGAGGGTCTGGTGCAGGATGGCAAGCTGCGTTACTACGGCGTAAGCGTCGAAAAAGTGGAGGAAGCCCTCAAGGCGATCGAATACCCAAACGTGCAAACGGTTCAGATCATCTTCAATGTGTTCCGACAGCGCCCGCTGGATTTGTTTCTCGGCGAGGCACAGCGCCGCAAAGTCGGTATCCTGGCGCGCCTGCCGCTTTCGTCCGGCATGTTAGCCGGGAAGATGACACACGCGAGCTCTTTCCAAGAAGGCGATCACCGCGGATACAACCGGCGCGGGGAATGGTTTGACCGCGGCGAGACCTTCTCGGGCCTGGATTATGACACCGGTCTGCAAGCCGTGGAGGAATTGCGTTCGCTCGTCTCGCCAGACACGACTATGGCGCAAATGGCGCTGCGCTGGGTGCTGATGTCGCCCGCAGTGACGTGTGCCATCCCGGGGGCGAAGCGTCCCTCACAGGTGGAGGAAAACGTCCGGGCGGCGGCCCTGCCTCCGCTTTCGGAGGAGGCGATGACCCAGGTCCGTTCGATTTACGAGCGTCTTGTCCGTCCACACGTACAGCATTATTGGTAAGGAGAGGTCAATATGATCGAAGGCCCCCAGCTTTATTTATTCATTGGCGCCGCGCTCGCCCTGTTATTAGTTCCGGGTCCCGCGGTCCTGTATATCACCGCCCGCAGCGCCAGCCAGGGACGATTCGCCGGGCTCGTCTCGGTGCTTGCCATCGAGACCGCCAACTTTATGCAGGTGGCAGCCGCAGCCCTGGGACTCTCTGCCATCCTGTACTCGTCCGCGCTGGCGTTCGATATCATCAAATACCTGGGCGCGGCCTAGAAGAAGCCTTGACCATCACCGAGCGTTGCGGCTACGTTCTGCAAGGCGCGGATGTGAATCTCTTTCTCGCGCAATACGCCCTGGAGCAGGAGAAGGACAAAGCCAAGGCAAAGGGATATGCCGGAACCGCGCTAAAACTCGCCTATTGCGATGGTCCGCCGTATTATTACAAGGTGGCATACGAGGAAGCGGAGAGAATGTTGAAGAAACTCGCTGGTTGAGTAGGCGACGTGTTCTTCCGTCGCCGTATCGAAACCAGGAATAGAAAGTGAATTTGAAATTTCATGATGTGGTTTCGATACGCCCTCACTTCAGTTCGGGCTACTCAACCACCGTTTGGAACCTCATTTTTTCTCAGTGTCTTCGCGAAGCATACTCGCAGAGTAGTGTGACTCCGTGGTTAGTTTTATGCTAGACTCCACACATGGAAACTCTTTCCTCCTCAATTGATTCTTCATCCGCTGAATTCAAACAAAACTCTGAACATCACAAAGGACTCGCCAACGAGCTGAAAGAACGCCTGGCGCGCGTCCGTGAAGGGGGCGGGGAGAAATATCGTAAGCGACAGGAGGAACAGGGCAAGCTCTTTGCCCGTGAACGGATCGAACATCTGCTTGACCCTGGCTCGCCGTTCCTCGAACTCTCCCCTCTCGCAGCGTATGAACTCTACGAAGATGAAACTCCATCATCAGGCATTGTCACGGGCATCGGACGCGTCTCCAAGCGCGAGGTGATGATCGTCGCCAACGATGCCACTGTCAAAGGCGGATCGTACTTCCCAATGACGGTCAAGAAGCATCTGCGCGCCCAGCAGATCGCTGAGGAGAATCATCTGCCCTGCCTGTATCTCGTCGACTCGGGCGGGGCGTTTTTGCCCTTGCAGGACGAAGTCTTTCCGGATGTCAATCACTTCGGCCGCATCTTCTACAACCAGGCGCGCATGTCTGCCAAAAAGATTCCCCAGATCGCGGCGGTGATGGGTAGCTGCACAGCGGGCGGCGCCTACGTCCCTGCGATGAGCGACGAAGCCATCATCGTCAAGGGCACGGGCACGATCTTCCTGGGCGGACCTCCGCTCGTCAAAGCTGCGACGGGCGAAGATGTAACCGCGCAGGACCTTGGCAGCGCGGATGTCCACACGCGGCTCTCCGGTGTTGCGGATCATTTCGCCGAAGACGACGATCATGCGATTGAAATTCTGCGTGGGATCGTCGAAACACTCCCCAGACCACAGACGATCGACGATAGACCATTGTGGTCCGTGGTGAATCGTGCAGGGTCACCTCCCGAGGAGCCACTTTATTCTGCCGAAGAGATTTATGGAATTTTGCCAGGCACATTTAGAGAGACATACGATGTTCACGAGATCATCGCACGTATAGTCGATGGCAGCAAATTTCGTGAGTTCAAAGCGCGCTACGGCACAACTCTGGTCTGCGGGTTCGCGCGCATTCACGGATACCCCATCGGAATCATCGCCAACAACGGCGTGCTGTTCAGCGAGTCCGCGCTCAAGGCGACTCACTTCATCGAGCTGTGCGACCAGCGCGGTGTGCCGATCGTGTTCCTGCAAAACATCACTGGCTTCATGGTGGGACGCGAAGCCGAAGTCGGCGGTATCGCCAAGGACGGCGCGAAGATGGTCCATGCCGTGGCGACCACCCGTGTCCCCAGGCTGACGGTGGTCATCGGCGGATCGTTCGGCGCGGGCAACTACGCCATGAGCGGAAGGGCCTACGGCTCGCGCTTCCTGTGGATGTGGCCCAACGCCCGCATTTCTGTAATGGGCGGAGAACAAGCCGCGAATGTCTTACTCACTATCAAACAAGACCAACTCACGCGCGAAGGCAAGCCTGCCATGTCCAAAGAGGAAGCAGACGAGTTCAAACGTCCGATTTTGGAAAAATACGAGAATGAAGGCAATCCCTATCATTCCACGGCGCGTCTCTGGGATGATGGCGTGATCGATCCGCTGGATACGCGTCAAGTGTTGGGTTTGGCATTGTCGGTGGTGTTGAATTCGCCAGTAGAAGAGCAAAGCTTTGGCGTGTTTAGGATGTGAGATGAAAGAGGAAAGAAGAAAGAGCGGCTCAAGATTACTGAACAGGATGCGCTGTTTTTTTATACAAACACTTCGCTACGATGAAATTCTAGATACTCTTGATTTTGGGGGAATACTTTTCGCAATTGCAAGTCATTTCGTACATCGAATACTTTGCGCGCAAACGGACTCATTCTTTGAGAAACCAATACGCTTCCGCTATTCTTGAAGGAAATATAGCCTCTATCGAACAGGAAGTCATAATCAGGAATCAACAAAAGCCCATTGTAAGGCGTTAGTCGTTCTTCGTTGCTACTGTCTTTCCATGGTTTAATATGAGATGCCTTGAGTAGACTAATGTTTTGCAATCCAGTAATAGAGCAACTCCCCCACAGTTGAATTACATGTCTTCGGAAATTACCTTGTCCAATTCTACTTTTTACAACCTGCTCTTGCTCAGTTACCGCTAACGTTTTGTATTCAGCTGCGTGCTCACGCACTTCTTTGAATACATCGACATCATCATAAGATAAGGCTTCTATTTTGAAAACAAATTCGCTCGGCGAATCATCTTTCAACTGATAATCAGTCAGTGATATTTTTCCAAAATAAACGAATGGTGTGTGGTGGATTTCTCTATAAAAAAGATGGATCTCATCGCCATTATTGCGTGCATCAATAACTCTTTTGTCCGAACTATGCTTTTCTTCTCCTTCCCAGAACAGCATAGAGCCATCAATATAGTCGTTGTACTGCGTCAAAGCCTCTTGTTTATCTTTGGTAACAAAGAAAATGATGTAGTTTGTTCCAGCAGGAGTGATAACGCCCTTAGAAATGGCATGAAAACTTTGATAACCCCAATTTTTTGCCAAAAATGGGCGTTCGTAAATTTCTCCAAACCTTAACCACTCAAAGTTTACGGGCATTCTCGTGATTATTTTTCTATAGCAAATCCTTCGCTCTTTTTTTCAATTAGAATACCCTCATCGGTCCTTGCGGCGTTCTTCCAGAAGTGCTTTCAGTGCTCCTGAACCTTTCAAGGATCCCTGCAATTTCCTGAGATATTCTTCAGTCATCGGTTTCAAGATGATAGAGTCGCTGTTGTCAAGGACAACGATTCTTGTGCCTCTCTTGATTCCGTATTTCCTTCGCAATTGCGCGGGAATCACGATTTGACCTTTTGAGATCACACGAGTTTCCATTTCAAAAATCTCCATTTCAATTAAACCACATCCTTTAGTTCGCATTGCACCTTCGCTGTTAATCACTTTGTGGTTAAATAAGACCCATGCCTTCCACCATCCCCATCCTGCGTGCGCGGCGTGAACGGCGGCTCGCCCGTCAGCACACCCGTGAGACTCGCACACGGAATGTCTTCCTCATTGCAGGGATGGTTCTCTCTCTCCTCATCGCGGGACTCATCATCGCCGCCGCGTTTACCTACGTCAACCTGACGCGCGAGCTCCCCTCCATACAAATCCTGCCGACTCTCCTCAACCCACCCAATGGACTGCTCCTGCAGCCCACCCGTATCTATGACCGTACAGGCGATCACGTTTTATTCACCTTTGCACCGAATGATTCGCCGCGCCGCTACATCCCTCTCAGTGAAAACAATCCGCAGCATCTCCCCCGCTCCCTGGCAGATGCGGTGATCGCCAGGACGGATCCCGATTTTTGGGATCATCCCGGCTACAGCCTCGATGCAATTACCAGTTACGAAGTCCATCCGACGATCGCACAAAAGCTTGCTTCCGATCTGCTGCTCTTAGATGAACCTCCATCCCTGCGCCGCGCCGTGCGGGAACGGATCCTTGCAGCGCAGATCACCTCCCAGTACGGGCGCACACAGGTCCTGGAGTGGCATCTCAACTCGGCCCATTTTGGCCGCTATGCCTTTGGGGTGGAGGCAGCCGCACAGCTTTACTTTGGCAAGTCCGCCACGGAGCTGACGACCGCCGAGTCCGCTATCCTTGCAGCAGTGAGCGACTCGCCGAGTCTGAATCCGCACGATGCGCCACAGACTGCGCTCGAACGCGGGCAGGAGACCTTGAAGCTGATGCGGATTCAAAACCTGCTCTCGGAAGAGGCGACCGCCAACGCGCTGGGCGAATCGCCAACTTTTGAGACTCCACCTCCTGTCCAGCCGCAGCCTGCCTCCGCGTTTATCAACCTGCTCCTCACCCAGCTGGATTCTCAATTCCCCCGCGAGCGGATCGAGCGCGGCGGGTTGACGATTCTCTCCACGCTCGATTTGGGCATCCAGGAACAGGCCTCCTGTGTCACCGCATTCTATACGGCCAGGCTGGCAGGTTTGCCTGATCCGATGATCCAGTGTGAGGCGCTGCGATTCCTGCCTGCGCTGCCGCCCGGCATCCAGATCGCTGACTCGTCTGCCAGTGCAGTCATCACCGACCCAAAGACGGGACAAATCCTGGCTGCCGTCGGGGAGACGTTCCAGGCGCAGGAAACGCCTCTGATGGCGGCACACAAGCCCGGGTCCGTGCTGGATGCGTTTGTCTATCTGACGGGATTCACTCGCGGTTTGAGTCCCGCGTCGTTGATCTGGGATATCCCCGGCAAAACGGACGTCCAGAACTTCGACGGCGAATATCATGGACCGATGCGTCTGCGGGTCGCGATGGCGAACGATTATCCTGCCCCGGCGGCCCAGGTGCTTTCGCAAATGGGCGTTGAAAATGTGAACAGGATCGCCGCCTCCTTCGGCATCTCGCCAGACCAGGAGTTATCGCTGCTGGATACGGCGGGCGCGTTCGGGGTATTCGCACAGGAGGGCGTCTATTTTGGTCAGGAGCTTAATGAGGAATTCAGGCCGGTCACCGTCCTGAGGGTGGAAGGCAACGATGGCAGCGTCTGGCTGGATTGGACCACGCCGCAGGCAAAGCCGGTGGTCACGCCCGGGTTATCGTATCTCATCAACCACGCGCTGAGCGACAGGATCGCGCAGGAAGATTTACTGCGCAGCTCGAAGGTATTGGATGTCAACAGGCCCGCCGCTGTCAAGCTGGGGCAAACTGAGGACGCGCTGGATGCATGGACGATCGGGTATTCACCCTCGCGCCTCGTCGCTGTGTGGACGGGTGCGCGCGAAACGTCCGCACTGGAGGAAGGAGATGGACAGGTTTCCCCTCGCATCCCGGCTGTGTTGTGGAATGCGCTGATGCAGGTCGCTTCGCAAGATCTGCCGCAGGAAGGCTGGTCTGTCCCTGCCGACGTTTCGGTGATCAATGTCTGCGACCCATCCGGAATGCTGCCGACAGCGGACTGCCCCAACCTGGTGAGCGAGGTTTTCCTGAATGGCAACGAACCGGTCCAGGGGGATAACATGTATCGCAGGTATGCCGTGAACCGTGAGACCGGGCTGCTCGCAACCGTGTTCACACTGCCGCAGTTGATCGAGGACCGCGTCTATCTGGTTGTCCCAGACGAGGCGCGTTCGTGGGCAGAGGGCGCGGGGTTGGAGATTCCACCGGCAAATTATGATGTGATCCAGTCGCCGCGCTACGATGAGAATGTGAACATCACCTCGCCCGAGCTGTTCTCGGAAGTGAGCGGAGAGGTGCAGGTCGAGGGCAGCGCGGCCGGCGACGATTTCGTATCCTATCGCGTGCTTGTAGGACAGGGATTGAACCCGCAGGAATGGATCCAGGTCGGAGAGGGCAATGAACCTGTAACGAATGATGTGCTGGCAGACTGGAACACAAGTGGCTTGAGCGGGTTGTATGCTGTACAGCTTCAGGTACTCAGGACTGATCAGAAAGTTGACACGGCAATTATCCAGGTCACAGCTAATCGCTAACAGCTAACCGGAGACAAAATGAACACTGAAAAAATCATCGTCGTTCTATCCATTTGTGGCTCCCTGTTTATTTTCGATGCGATTTTTCTTGGCATCATTTTCTATACCCGCAGAAAGGTGGCGCAGGCAGCCAGCTGGCCGTCCACGCTGGGTAACGTGACCCTGTCCATGATCCAGATGCGGAGCAGCAGCGAGGGAGGATCGACAGCCTATCCGGTTGTCCATTATGCCTATCAGGTGATGGGACAGCCATACGAGGGGAACAAGGTAATGCCCGGCATGGAAGTGGGTGGAAGCGGCGCTCGCAAGGTGGTCGACCGCTATCCGGCTGGCTCGCAGGTGATGGTGTATTACAACCCTGAGAAACCGTCTGAAGCCTTGCTTGAACGCGGCATGCCGGGCTTTATCAAGTGGTTCTGGATCATTCTTGTCATTCTGGATATCTTTCTATGCGGGCTCGGGGCATTCCTGACGTTTACTTTATAAAACCAAAAAGCCCATCAGCCCACGATTTTCTGTCAATTTGTCTACGATTCCCCAACGATTTTGTAAAAATCCATTTACAGTCCTGAAACGCGTTCTATAATAGCGGGCGGTTAACGAAAACTGAACCATCATAAAAATCAACGTAGAGTGCTCAGGCTTGTTTGAGCACCTTGATCAACACGGAGATTTCAATGGCGCTCAAAGGTCAAATGAGCCGCACCATCACAACGATCAGCTTTCTGGCACTTGATCTTTCGATCCTATTTTGCCTTTCCATATCGGGGAGGCCGGGGAATTTTGATTTCAGATCATCCGATTTCAAATTCAGGGAATTTTCCAAAGCCGCCCTCAATAGCAATACAAGCAAATTATTGAGAGAAATCTCGATTAAAAATGCAGGAAATCTGCCGGTCGTACAACAGCCATCCGCTGATGCCAACTTTGTCTCGAAAGAGAAGGGTGTCGTCACACAATTTGCGGCAGCTACTCAGCACGGCAATATCGGCCTGCTGGCTCACAACTATCTTTCTGGCAGGTCATTTCTCCAGCTTGATATCGGGCAGGAGGTAGGGTTGGTCTATGACGATGGAAAAGTTGAGTATTTCATCGTAACTGAAATCCTGCGTTATCAGGCTCTCGATCCGAAGAGTCCCTATAGCTCCTTTCAAAACCTGAACGATAAAAATGAAATCCTGACCGCCGGGCAAATGTTCGATCGCGCCTACCAGGGCACCCGTCACCTTACGTTGCAAACCTGCATCGCAGCAGACGGGATCTCGAGCTGGGGACGGTTGTTCGTTCTGGCTCAACCTAAACCAGAGTATCTAAGCATGGATTCGATCGATATCCAGCGCTTGCCATGAATTGAAGTGGAAATACATAACTTCATTTCTGTAAGCATATTTGCCAAATTGCAAGGTGGAAATCTACTGTGTTTCGCTATAATTCACACAAATATATCGAAAAGGTAAACCCGTCGAAAGACGGGGACGCAAAGCCATGGGTCTACAGGCACGTTAGCGCGTGACCATGACCGCCAGGCCGCCGAAAGCAATAACCTGATGTGTCGCGGCGAGCCTGGAAAAACCAGGCTCATTTTGTTTGCACCTTTCAATTCATCTGTTCGATAAAGGCAAACCCGTCGAAAGGCGGGGACGCAAAGCCATGGGTCTACAGTCACGTCCGCGCGTGACCATGACCGCCAGGTTGCCGAAAACAATATCTTCGGTCTGCTTGAGCGCCTTTATCAGCGAGGAAAACAATGACGCTCAGCATCCAGACCAAACGAACCGCACGTAAAACATCCATACTTCTTGCCATATTCGCTTCACTCCTTTATTACCCGGCACCCGGGCGTGCGCTGGGCAGTACAGCCACCCTGCCTGGTTTTTCGGACTTTTCAAAGTCAGTACAGAACGGTGATGCAAAAGTACTGCGCGGAGTCTATGTTGAAGATGTGCTTGCCCTTCCGATCATCCAGCAGCCTTCTGGCAGTCCGGGCTATGTTTCGACCCAGGATGATGAGGTGACGCAATTTGGCATGCCGTCCCAGTATGGGAATGTTGGTTTGCTGGCACACAGCCATCTCTCAGGCAAATCGTTCACGGAGCTTGCGGTTGGGCAGCAGGTGCGGCTCGTCTACGGTGACGGCAGGATCGAGTCTTTTGTGATCACTGAAGTTTTACGCTTTCAGGCTTTGCAGCCAACCAGTCCCTTCAGTTCCTTCCGCAATTTGGACAAGACGGATGAAACCCTGGCAGCCGAGCAGATGTTCAGGCGCGTCTATCTGGGCGACCGCCATGTCACATTTCAGACCTGCATCGAAGCCTACGGAAATTCCAGCTGGGGACGGCTGTTCGTCATCGCGGTGCCGAAGTCAGAGTACCTCAGCCTGGATTGGATAGACATGCAGTTGCTGCAATAATGTTCAAATTCCCGATCCTAAGCCCGTCATGAGAATGGCGGGCTATTTTATTCCATTGGTTATAATCATGAGACTGGATTACGAATGGCTTCTCCTCGAAAATTGTCCACTACGGATAAGCTCAATTTACTCGTCAAGAGGGCAGCGGATCTTCCCAAGCCGGACCGGACCCCGCTTTTCGACATCGACACGGTCGTGGCTGGAGCTTTTCTCTCCACCCGTCTCGGCGATGTTTTTGTCGCGGAACAGGGATATGGAGATGATTACCTGCATGGCACAGCCTCGATCCTGTGCTCCACTCCGCTCTCGTTAATATCCCAGTGGGCAAATGATCCTCGCATCGCAGATTTGCCGCTTTCTTCATTTGCCTTCCTCGATACCGAAACTTCGGGCCTGATGGGAGGCACCGGGACGTATGCCTTCCTCATTGGGGCGGCGCGCTTCATAGACGGACAATTGGTATTGAGGCAATTTTTCATGCGTGACCCGGCCGAAGAACCCGCATTGCTGGAAGGGCTGGCGCATTTCCTTGCACCTGCCGAGGCATTGGTCACGTTCAACGGCAAGGCATTCGACGCGCCTCTCCTGACGACGCGTTATACATTGAATCGAATACCTGTCCCGTATAAGGGGTATGCTCACATCGACCTGCTGCCCCTCGCCCGCAGGCTGTGGCGGGACAGGCTTGAATCGCGGGCATTGAAGTATCTGGAGGAACATGTGCTGGGCATGAAGCGCTCCAGTGAGGAAGTGCCCGGCTACGAAATCCCATGGCTGTACTTCGATTACCTGAAAAGCAGGGATGCACGTCCGCTGGCGGGTGTGTTCTATCATAACGCCATGGACGTGGTGGCAATGGCGGCGCTGCTCACCCACATGAACGAAATTATGACGAATCCCTACGAGGGACGCGTGGAGCATGGCCTTGATTTCATTGCACTCGGCAAACTCTTCGAGGACCTCGGTCTCTGGGACGAAGCGGCGCGGCTGTTCGAGCGGGGACTCCAGTTCCAGATCACGGAATCAGATTTCGGCGTAGCCGTGAGGCGGTTGGCAATCCTGCAAAAGAGGCGCGGGGATCTTGAGGAGGCGGTCCGCTTGTGGGAAAAAGCTGCTGCGGAGGGTCATGTCTTTGCCCATATCGAGATCGCAAAATATTACGAGCATAAACGACGGGATGTGAAGTCTGCCCTCCGCTGGACGCGTTCTGCCCTGGAGCACGTAGAGCGCGATGACATGTCTGCATACGAGCGCAGGCATTGGCTGGCAGAAATTACCTACCGCCTTGCACGACTGGAAAGGAAAGACGGTATATAATAGTGTTATTCATTCTTCGGAGGAGGAGACATGGATACCACCATTTTGCAGATGCAGGGGACTGTACCCGTTACGGTCATAAAACTGGAGGGAGAGCTCGACGGTCAAAACTATCAGGAGTTGATCGCCAAAGCCGGCGAGCTGTACAAGGCGGGAGCGCGCGATTTTGTGATCGATCTTACCGATCTTACCTACATCAGCAGCGCGGGACTTGTGGCTCTCCATAGCATAGCCCTGCTTGCAAGAGGAGAGCAGCTCCCCGATACCGAGCAGGGCTGGGCTGCCTACCGTTCGATGGGCCAGATCTCTACAGCGGGCACGCAGATCCATGTTAAACTTCTCAATCCACGCGACGAAATCAGGAATGTCTTGGAGATGGTGGGATTTGTAAATGTGTTCCAGATATTCACCGATCTCGATGAAGCTGTGAAGTCGTTCTAACTATAAAAGCGACGCGGAATGCAGGCGTGTCGCTTTTTGATTTAAGTGTATCGATAGCCTTGCGAAGGTTCGGTTGACAGAGTAAATCGATGGAAAGAAAACCTCCGCAAGGCTTTATGATGGAGAGACATATATGAAGCGAAATCCCGGTAATTTTGTCATCATCCTTTCTGTCATATTGACAGTGATTGTCTGGTTCGTTTTCCCGCCTGTCAATGACGGCCGCGCAAATTTCGAGCGCCAGTATGCGGGGGAGATCATCGGGTCGGTCAATATTGTCCTGATGGCATTCGCATTATTCCTGTCCACTCGCCCGAAATGGGCAGAGCCATACTTTGGCGGCCTGGACAAAATGTATATCACGCATCGTCAGGTAGCCACCGCAGCATTCCTGTTGATCTTCGTGCATGTGCTCACTGTGCCTATTTCACTCAGCGGCTGGAAGCTTGGCAACTATCTTGCAGTGATCGCTTTCATAGGCATCGTTTCGATCGTGCTGGTGACACTTGCTCCGCGCGTCGCTTTTTTGAACC
This sequence comes from Anaerolineales bacterium, assembly GCA_035250835.1. GTDB lineage: Bacteria > Chloroflexota > Anaerolineae > Anaerolineales > Villigracilaceae > Defluviilinea. The sequence continues at coordinate 1,265 of DATFET010000424.1, read as the reverse complement.
GGCTGACAGGCGGGACATACGAAGGCTGGAAGAACCTGAAAAAATACATCGGCATCTTTTTTATTCTTGCCTTTATCCACTCGCTGACAATCGGTGATCCGCTGGATGCATTCATTGCGATCAACTGGGTGCAGCTCTTTTTTATCTTCGGCACCGTCTCCTATTTGTACACCGAAATTTTTGGCCGCTTTTTCAGGAAATACCTTCCATATACTGTTGAGGCAGTCAGGCATCCCAACCCGTCCACAACCGAAGTGACCCTGCGCGCAAAGAAGACGCCGATCAAAAAACAGCGGGCTGGACAATTCCTGTTTGTGCGTTTCCCGGATGACAAGTCTCTAAACGAATCACACCCCTTTACCATCTCCAGCGCGCCTCAGGAGGACGTTTTGCGGGTCACCGTGAAAGCAAGCGGGGACTTCACTCGTCGCCTTTTCGACCAGCTTCAGCTGAACATGAACGCGGTCATCGAAGGCGCATACGGGATGTTCGATTACAAGAGCGGAGGGCAGAAACAGATCTGGGTCGCGGGCGGGATCGGGCTGACCCCATTCCTTTCCTTTATCCGCGACATGGATGGGACTCTTGCCCACGATATAGACTTCTACTACACCGTCCGCCATCCCGAGGAAGCGCTGTTTCTGGATGAAATCCAGTCCGCAGCGGAAAGGAACCCGCGCCTGAAACCGTACATCCGTTTTACGGCTACGGAAGGTCCATTCGCAGTGGAGGATATTGTCAGGAACACAACAGGAAGTTTGAATGATTATCACGTCTACCTGTGCGGACCCCTGCCAATGATCCAGGCATTCGAGAATAAATTTGTCACGCTGGGCATACCGAAGAAAAATATCCATTACGAGGAGTTCAATCTCCGCTAGAATACGTCGAAATCGCTGCTATTCTTCAAGCGATTCGTTGACTTTGAAATCCTTGTCACATCCTTCCAAATTTTCAAAGAGGTTCCATGAGGCGCAGATACAAAGAACGCCGTTATCGGCGGAATCGCCGCGATGACTATCGCCGCAGGGGCATATCGCTTACATCCATGTTTCGGACCCCGCGCAGCCAGATCGCTGTGCTGGCCGTTGTTGCACTGTTCATCATACTCCTCCTGCTAAACAGCAGGACCAACAGCAGCACGCCCACCAGTCTGCCGCCCGAGATCACTGTCAGTGAGGCGTTCACCAAATACCAGAACGGCGCGTTCGTCCTGGACGTCCGCACCCAGGAGGAATGGGACGAATATCACGCGCCGAACACCA
>DATFET010000386.1:0-6321 GCA_035250835.1 Anaerolineales bacterium | reverse complement strand
TTCAGGCCAGTTTGAGTCGACCTCACCACTGCACGTGATCAACGACTGGCTGCAATCGGCTGTCAAATGGGATGCCTACCAGCTCGAGCGTGAGTCAGGCTGGGTGCAAAAACTTTTCGATGAGATGCCCGAATGGATGCGTCTGCCCTTTGTAGCCATCTATGGCATGCTTCAACCCGTCCTGCCGGCCACGTTCATGAGACCTACCATGCTGATCTGGAAGCTGATCGGACTCTTGCGGGCGCTTGGCTGGTACGGGATCCTTCCGCTGCTGATCCTTTCGTTCGGAGCGGCGGCCGGCGCGGGGTCCAGAAGGACGCGCAATCTCATCCTCTGGCTGGCGATCATCACCTGGACCTGGATCCTGTTGGCCGCGCTGCGAGGCGGTGGCGACCTTTGGGATAACCCTCGCTATCGGACTCTCCTGTTCCTGTGGCAATCCATCCTGGCCGGCTACACCTGGGTCTGGTGGCGCGAATCGCGCAGCGTTTGGGTCTGGGTGATCGTCGCAATGGAGGTCGTGTTCACCCTGGTCTTTACTCACTGGTACGGTAACCGTTATTATTATTGGCCCGGACAACTGCCATTTCCCGTCATGGTGGCATTGATCCTCGGACTGTGGGGCGTGATCCTGGCCGTTGGCTGGTGGCTGAGGAAAAGGCGCGCTTGACAGCCACCCATGTAAGTTTATAATTCAGTCGTTGAATTTTGAAACCAAGGAGTATTATGCCTACTGCTCTCATCACAGGAATTACCGGACAGGATGGATCCTACCTGGCTGAATTATTGTTATCGAAAGGATACCGTGTGGTCGGTGTCGCCCGCCGCTCCAGCACGGTTACAAATGAGAGGATCGAACATCTACTGGATGATATTACGATTGTCCAGGGCGATTTACATGACCAGGGCTCACTGCTGGCACTGATCGAGGAATATCAGCCCACGGAAGTGTATAACCTGGCTGCCCAATCCTTTGTACCCACCTCCTGGAACCAGCCTGCCTTGACCGGCGATATTACCGCTCTGGGAGTGACACGTATCCTCGAAGCGATCCGATTTGTAAACCCGAAGATACGCTTCTATCAGGCTTCCTCCAGCGAAATGTTTGGACGGGTTGTCGAAGTGCCTCAACGTGAGACGACTCCTTTTTACCCGCGCAGTCCGTACGGCGTTGCAAAGGTCTATGGACACTGGATCACGGTCAATTACCGTGAATCCTTTGACATGTTTGCGACCTCGGGAATCCTGTTCAATCATGAGAGCCCGCGCCGTGGACTGGAATTCGTTACCCGCAAGATCTCGAACGGAGTAGCGCGCATAAAGTCTGGACTTACGAATGAGCTGCGTCTGGGAAACCTGGAAGCGCAGCGCGACTGGGGCTTCGCAGGCGATTACGTGGAAGCCATGTGGCGTATGCTCCAGCAGGAAGAGGCTGATAATTTTGTCATTGGCATGGGGGAGACCCATTCCGTGCGTGAGTTCTGCTCAATCGCTTTTGGACACGTTGGCCTGGACTATAACGATTACGTGATCCAGGATGAGCGTTTTTATCGCCCTGCCGAAGTGGACCTGCTGATCTCGGACCCATCGAAAGCGCGTTCGACTTTGGGCTGGGAACCCTCGGTGGGTTTTAAAGAACTCGTCACCATGATGGTGGATGCAGATATCGAGCGGCTCAAGAAGAGTTGATCCATGCCTGACCTGTCCCTTGTCGTTCCCGTTTATAACGAAGAAGAGAACCTTCCCCTTTTGATGGAAGCTATCTGTGTTTCGTTACAGCCCCTGGGTCGGGAATGGGAGGTCATTTTTGTCGATGATGGTTCAAGCGATCACAGCCTGGATGCGATGAAACATCTTGTCGAAAAGTACCCCGAGCATGTGCGTGCGGTTGTCTTCCGCCGCAACTTCGGGCAGACGGCTGCCATCGCAGCCGGGATCGATCATTCCAGCGGCGGGATCATTGTCCTGCTGGATGCGGATATGCAGAACGATCCGGCGGATATACCGATCCTGCTGGCAAAACTCGAAGAGGGCTATGACCTGGTCAGCGGCTGGCGGAAGGACCGCCAGGACAACCGTCTCACGCGCACTATCCCTTCCAACATCGCCAACGGATTGATCTCGCGCGTGACCGGCGTCCATTTGCACGACTATGGATGCACTCTCAAGGCGTACCGCCGCGACTCGCTCGAGGGATTCCGCCTGTATGGGGAAATGCACCGCTTTATCCCGGTGTTTGCCCATTCAGTCGGCGCGCGCATCGCCGAGCTTCCCGTCCGTCACCACGCCCGTAAATTTGGGAAGGCAAAATACGGCCTGGAAAGAACGGTGAAAGTTATCCTGGATTTATTCACCGTCAAGTTCCTGCTCGACTACTCACATAAGCCAATGCGCCTTTTCGGAGGTGCCGGGGTCATCCTCATGTTTGGCAGCGGTATCATGCTTTCGTACCTGTTCATCCGCAAGCTGTTTGAAGGTGTTCCCATCCTGGGTTCGCCACTCTTCCAACTGGGGGTGATGTTTTTTATCCTGGGTTTTCAATCCATTCTTATGGGCTTGATTGCGGAATTACTGGCCCGTACCTATCACGAATCCCAGAAGAAACCAACCTATACCATCCGCCAAATCCTGGGAAAGTAACCGTATGGCGTCGTGGTCCTCACGTAATCGCCAGCGCCTTGTGCAAGTTGCAGGGACAATACTGGCTATTGTCCTGCTTGTATTGTTGATCAGAGAGGATGGATGGGCTGCAGTGGTAGCCGCCATGAAGAAGATCCCGCTCGCGGATCTCTTTTGGGTTACCATCCTATTCTTCATTTCGCGAATTGCTGTTGTCTGGCGCTGGCACGTTTTGTTAAGATCGGGAGGTGTTAAGATCCCGATGAAGGACAGTGCAATGCTTACGTTTACAGGCTTGTTCGCATCGAATTTCCTCCCAACGACCATTGGAGGAGATGTATTGCGGCTGGCGGGGGCTATGAAAATGGGATATGACAAGGCTGTTTGCCTGGCATCGATTGCAGCTGACCGATTGATCGGAATGTTTGGCATGTTTATGGTAGCTCCGCTGGGTCTCGCGTATTCCTGGAATATCCTGCCTGCCAATCCCCTAGGCGCATCATTTTTTGGTTTTATTCAGAAACCTCTCGACTTTATCAAACGTACGCTTCTAACCTTTTCGATCTGGTTCCAAAAACCGGGCTCGCTGCTGTTATCTCTAGCTTTCACCTGGGTCCACATGATTTGTCTGTTTTGGTCGATATATATTTTCCTGGAGGACCTGGGGAACCCGGTTTCGTTTTGGATGATTGCAGGCCTATGGAGCCTGACCTATTTCATTACCCAAATTCCGATTTCAATCAATGGGTATGGCTTGCAGGAACTTACGTTTACCTTTCTGTTCTCGCGCGTGGCAGGAGTTCCGCCCGCCGACAGTTTTACTGTGAGTATCCTGATTCGCACTTATCTTGTGATTGCCAGTCTGCCTGGCGTGTTTTTTATGCCATCAGCTCTGGCTGCCATGACCGAGAAGCAAAGCTCCACGACGGATACAGCGCTGTAGAAAAAAACGATGGAAAAGAACGAATCCCGTCCATTCTGGCTGACCATCATCGTATTCACTTTTATCTTCAGCCTGTATGCCGCGCTATCCACGTCTTCGCGCTCGAATGAAGCGGGAATCATCCTGCAGCGATCCATCTGGGGCGGGATGCTGCTGGTTTATTCGGCTGTATCCGTGATCTGTATCTGGCTCTTCGTCCAAGTGGCGCGCTCTGGAAACTTGCCCTTTGCCATCCCCTCCTTCTTTAAGCGATTCCGATTTGACAGCGCCTTCTGGCGCGCGGCGGGATTGATTGTATTTATCCTTATTCTATTCATCATCCCCTATGTGAAGTTCAGCTTTCAGATCGGGCAGAGTGTAAAAAAGCCGCTCTATGAATTTGACCCGATCATGCTGCTTGTCCTGTATTACTGGATGTGCTGGTGGCTGGTCCTGTTTGCCATGACAGCCCTGAAGATTGCATTCAAGACATCCTGGCAGGCAGGGTTTGCCTGCGCCACAGTGATTCTCGGTGTTGCCTATGAAGTGTTGATCCGCTTCAATCTCGTGACGACGTATCCCCTCTCGATGGGATGGTCGGAGGGCAGCCGTTACTATTACGGATCGCTGTATTTCTCCAACTGGATCTATGGAGAGACGTTCCCTCTCTCTACGCTTCATCCCACCCGCTACCTGCTGCAATCCATCCCGTTTTTGATTCCCTCCCTGGGGATTCCCGCGCATCGTTTCTGGCAATTCCTGTTATGGATTGTTCTGACGGGCGGCGCGGCGATTGTCCTTGCAAGGCGAGCCATCTCACCGACTGAGAAGGCATTTAAGTGGCTTCTGGCGGGATGGTATTTCCTGTATCTGCTCAGAGTGGGTGTCTATTATCACCTGGAAGTGATGGTGATTCTCCCGCTTGTGTTCGTGTCGAAAAAACATCCCTGGCGCTCGCTGATCGCTGTGATCGCCGCATCCCTGTGGGCTGGGGTGAGCCGGGTCAACTGGTTCCCGCTGCCGGTAATGATCGCGATCGCCATTTACCTGTTTGAAACAACGATGCATGAAATCCCTGCGCTGTCATTCAGGCGGCTGATGAAATATCTGACTCAGCCGGCTGTGTGGTTGATAGCAGGGTTGGCTTCGGCGCTGATCGCCCAGGCAATGTATATTCCCCTTTCGGGAAATGCAGGGAATGCTGAGGCGTTCGCGTCGAGTTTTTCGTCCGCTCTTTTGTGGTATAGGTTGTGGCCCAATGAAAGTTATCTGCTGGGAGTCGTAGGGGGTATCCTGATCGTCACCGGACCTCTTTTGGTGATCCTCATCATTGCAGCCCGACGGCAATGGAGAGAGATCCATCCGCTGCGCTGGCTGGGATTATTTTCCATGATCTTCGTGCTGTTCGCGGGCAGCCTGGTTGTCAGCGCCAAGATCGGCGGAGGCGGCGACCTCCATAATATGGATGCTTATGCAGTCTTACTTGGGATCGTTGCCGTCTTTTTTGTAGGTGGAAGTGTACAAACGGAAAATGATAAACAGACTGCAGTCGTCCGTCCATGGGCGGTGTTTACATATGCTTTGGTCATGCCACTTTTCTTCCTGATTCCCATGCTTTCTCCGTATCCGAAATTCAATCAGGGCGCAAGCCAGGCTGCGCATCGTCAATTGGTGGAGACTGTCAATCACCTGGGAAAAAATGGACCGGTTCTGTTCATCAATGAACGACAGCTTGTGAGCTTTGGCGACGTGGATGTGCCGCTTGTGCCTGAATATGAGGTGGTCACCCTCATGGAAATGGCGATGTCGGCAAACCAGCCCTATCTGGATCAATTCTACAGCGACCTCGCCAGTCATCGTTTTGCAGCGATCGTTGCCACCAAACAAAACAGGGGAATCCGAGAGACAGGCCCTCTGGTGGAGGAGAACAACGTCTGGAACACCCGAATTTCTCCATATATCCTTTGTTACTATGAGCCTGTGTTGCGTATCGACGCTGAAATCAGCAATCTTGAAGTATATGTTCCAGCATTAAATTCTTCGAATTGCCCTGGTGGCACGCCTTGAAATGCGATTTGTGGCAGCCGGATGGTTAACTGTTGTAATATGATAAACTCCCTGCCTGTAACTTGATTCGTGGAAAAACGTCAAGACGCTAACAATATTCTATTGTGGGTGAAAGGTTTCTTGAGGAATTGAAAGGATAAACATGACTGAAAAACAAACGATTCTCCTTACCGGCGGAAGCGGCTTCATTGGCACCAATATGGTGAGATTGCTGATCAATAGCGGGGTCTATCGCGTGGTGAACCTGGACGTGCATACCTACGCGGCAAACCCTCTCTCCCTTGAAGATTTGGAGGAACATCCAGATTATGAGTTCGTTCGGGGAAACATCACCGACCGTGAGTTGGTTTCCTCGCTGTTCTCTACTTATCATCCGCTGGGTGTGATGCACCTGGCAGCCGAATCACATGTGGATCGTTCCATCGTCAGCGCGGACGATTTCGTCCAGACCAACGTGGTGGGTACTTATACCCTGCTCGAAGCCGCACGCCTCTACTGGAAGGATCTGCCCGAGGACGAGAAAAGTGCATTCCGTTTCCTGCATGTTTCAACGGATGAAGTCTTCGGTTCTCTCGGTGATGAAGGCTATTTTTCGGAGGTGACTCCTTACGCGCCGAACTCGCCCTACTCCGCATCCAAGGCGGCCAGCGATCATTTCGTGCGCGCCTACTATCACACGTATGGATTGCCAACCATCATCACGAACTGCTCGA
>DATFET010000378.1:0-10006 GCA_035250835.1 Anaerolineales bacterium | reverse complement strand
CACAGGCAGAGATTACAGACACCATGCTCGTGCTGGGACAGGTCATCGTGGCGGTCATGCCTCTTTCGGTTTTCTTCCTCGTCAGGCATGGGACTCGGTCCGACAGCGCGGGACTGTTTGCGGTTATTCTGGCTGCGTTCGGCTGGTATATGCCTGCCCACGCGGTGGACTGGGGAAAGTATCCCGCGCTTGCCAGCCTTGCCCTGATCCCTTTCGTTCTGGGTGTCGCTTATCTTTCGATCCAAAATAGAAATAGTCTTTCCCCACCAGGTTTCTGGACCCAGAACGGGATCCTGTTTGCCGGGCTGCTGGTCTCGGTGTTTCTCCACAGCCGCTCCTTGATCGTTTTCATCATTCTGGCCTTGACCTGGCTGATCACATCTGTATACAAAAAGTTTTCAAAGCTGGCACAGATTTTACTTTTGGGCATAACCATCCTTGTCCTGGTTCTCGAGATCTTCCATGTCCAAACACTCGGGATATTGGGTCCGCTTTTCGACCCCTACGGAGTGAAAGCAGCTCTCGTTACAGTTTCTGTTTTGTTTTTATCCGTTTTCGCCTATCTGGCTTATCCTGGCCTGGTGTTTTCCTGTCTCGTTGCGATAGCGCTTTTTGTGGCCAGCCTGTTCATCCCGCTCGGCGACCTGATCCCCGGATATGCCAATACAACACTTCTCGACCGGCCCTACGTTGAAATGATCCTGTACCTGCCCCTGACTCTGCTGGGAGGATTCGGTCTGGCAGGACTGGAACAAAAGCTGGCAGGCAAAAAACTAACCTGGGGAAATACTCAATTTGAACTGGCGAAAATAATGGGTGGATTTTTTATTGCAGTGGTAGCCATCATTGCTCTGTTCAAGTATGATCCGTATCCCGCCGATTGTTGTGACATCGTCAGTGATGACGACCTGCAGGCAATCGGCTGGATGGATGAGAACCTGCCAAGGGATGCCATCATCCTGACTGCATCTACTGAGCTAAAGGTGCTGCCAACCGATGAGTTCCAGGGCAGCGCCGGCGGGGATGCGGGGACATGGATCACGCCGCTCATCGGCCGACCTGCCGCCCTGATGCCGTTCAATACGGATTTTAACCAGGCGCAAATACACGATACTCTGTGCCAACTGCAGGTGGATTATGTCTATGTGGGAGGAACCGGCTGGGGTTTCAACGACCAGGGAATGAGTGCCCAGCCCGAGGGATACAGGCTCGTATTCTCTGTGCCAAAAGCAAAAGTATACGAGGTCGGCGGGTGTGAATAATATGCCCGCTGCCTGGGTAAGGACATAAGCCTGTATCCTCCAGAAACTTCATAATTGACAAGGGATATAGTAAAATAATAAAGTCGTACGATGTACCTGGATACAGATGAAACATGTTAGAAGACTCTGCTGATCTACAGGTTGAGCTGTCGCTTGAGGGAGGGGATGCCGCCGAGCTGGATGAATTAACGCGCCAATTGCAATCAGAGATCGGGGAGATGAATGTCGATTCGATAACACAGGTTTCCCTGGGTCCGGCCTCTGAGGGGACAAAGGCGGTCGACATGGCAGCCATTGGCCAGATGATGGTGACGCTTGCTCCCACGCTTGTCCCGCCTCTTTTCGAGCTGTTGAAATCCTGGGTTGAAAGAAAACCATCCACACCTGTCAAGATCAAGGTCAGGGTTGGGAAAAATACGGCTCAGGTTGAATACGATCCAACCAGAACATCGGCAGAAGACCTGCAACTCCTCGTCAAGACCCTCAACAAATCCTTAAAAAAGTAGAGCCAGATGAAATATGCGCTGATCATCGGCAACGATCGGTATGAAGACTCGAAGCTGGCGCGATTAAAAACGCCCGCTGCCGATTCACAGGCACTTGCAACGGTCCTGCATGACAGGGCGATCGGCTCCTTCGATGAGGTCACCTCGCTGATCAACCAGTCTGAGTCCAAGGTCCGCCGTGCGGTGAGCGCATTCCTGGCAGACAAAAAACCTGCCGACCTGGTCCTGTTATATTTTTCGGGCCATGGGGTTCTCGACGACCGTGGACGGTTGTACCTGGCGCTCCAGGATACCCAGATCAGCCTTCTCAAAGCGACCTCCATCCCATCTTCTTTCATTGCAGATGAAATGGATAGCTGCCGCTCGAGGCGCCAGATCCTCGTCCTGGATTGCTGCCACAGTGGGGCGTTTGCGCGCGGGACAAAAGGGGAACAAAAGGCGATCACCGAGACGACCTTTGAAGGCAGCGGCTTTGGACGGGTGGTCCTGACCGCCTCCGATTCCACCCAATATGCCCTCGAAGGTGACCAGGTCATTAAGCAGACCGAGCTTTCCCTGTTCACACACTTCCTGCTGGAAGGCTTGCGGAGCGGGGAGGCAGACATGAACAACGATGGGCAGGTTTCGCTTGATGAATGGTATGACTACACCTACACCCGGGTCATCGCCGAGACTCCCCGACAGGTGCCACACAAGTGGTCCTACAACCAGCAGGGGGACTTGCTCATTGCCCGAAATCCTTTTGTCAGGAAGAGGGTGGTGGAGCTGCCCTATGAGCTCGTCCAGGCCCTGGAAAGTCCTTTCGTGGGTATCCGCGAAAGCGCGGTGACGGAACTGGGAAAATTTCTCCGTTCGCACGACCCGGAAATGGTGCGGCTGGCTGTAGCTTCCCTGGAGAGGATGAAGGAGGACGACAGCCGGCGGATCGCCTCACTTGCAGGGAGTCTGCTATCGGAGTACCAGCACGAACGCCTTCCTTCCAGAGAAGCGCTTACATCCGAGCCGCGGCTTGAAGTGAAAACAGAGGCGGCATCCAGCCCGCTTGGGGAGGCGCAGACCGCTCTGCCGCTGGAGACTGCCGGGTCCATCCCTCATGCGCCAATGGTTGAAGCAAGCCCTGCTGCCAGCACATCATCGCATGACGGGGGTTTTGCCCTCGACAGTGCATTCTGGCTGAAGTGGCTCGGTACGGTCATGCTCTCGGCTGCAGGTTTCTACCTGTTGTATTATCTCAGCGTAACAAATGACGATCCTTATTATATTGTCACGCTGTCCGGTGTTGTAACCGGACTAACCGGGCTGGCGCAGTGGTATCTCTTCCGGAACTGGCTGGAGCCCTGGTGGGTACCTGTGCAGGTCTCGATTGGGATTACCCTGGGATATCTTATATACTATCTCGTCGAAAATGTCGGGATTTGGCAGAAGGAGCATGCGGGCGTCCTGTTTGCTGCCTGGGCCATCGGCAGCCTGATCGTGGGCATCCTGCTCATGCGAAATGCACAGCCTGTTTCACAGAGATTTTCAGCCCTCCCGGCGACAGGGACACGCCGCAATATCTTTTTTACCTTACTTTCCTCGGCGCTGATCCTGGGCGCCATATCCAACGTCCTGGCGTTGCTGGGGATGTGGGACATTGTGCGTATCTTTTGGATCCTATATGGTATTACAGCGATCCCGGCCGGCATATCGTTTTTCGTGAAAAAGGATCTCCCCAGGAATTTCGGGATGGTCAGCCTGGCGGTTTTCCTGATTCTGGATGGGATCAATGTTGAGGGACTTGTCATTAATGAGTATTATCCACTCTACCTGTTTACGGCAAATGCGATTCCAGCCCTGGCCTCCGGCATTTACTTCCTGGCCCGAAAGGAGACCTGGAGGGACTTTGGTTTCCTGATGTTATCAGTTTATCTGGTCACGAATGCTGGGGCAGGTATTTTGGTGTACGATTCCGGTGGGGATATGAACCGTGCTTTTGCACTTCTCGCCAGCCTCTTTGCAGTATTGGCTGCCGGGTCCTTTCTGATCCGGGGGAAGTGAATGGACTCTCTCGGAAATAAGGTGACAGTCACTTTTATCAGTGATTTTCTCGGAAAATTTCATCCGAAGTGACTGTCACCTGTTATTACCAATCATGGCTAATGTATATGAATCAATTGTTGAAACAATGGGTATACATGAAAGAGCGGCTTGGTTCGAGCCGCTCTCCCTGCATAGATAAAACAGATCAATCGTGCCGGGTGCCATCCGGCATGGTTGTGCCTTCGAGCGACCTGGCCTTGACCCATTCCGTTTCGGTGATCTCGGTTCCCGACAGGTCAGCCTGACTCAGGTCGGCATGGCGCAGATCGGCTCCCAGCAGCCTGGCTCCTCCCAGGTTTGCCCCGCGAAGGTTGGCTCCGACCAGATCGCCTACATGGAGATTCACTCTACTGAGATCGGCATCGCGCAGGTCGGCTTCGTTCAGGCGGCAGCCTCTCAGGTCAGCACTGTTAAAGTTGGTTTTGCTCAGCTTGGCACGGGTAAGGTCGGCCCCGCTCAAATTGGCTTCGAACAGATCCGCTCCACTCAAGTCCGCCCCGCTGAGGTTGGCTCCGCTCAGGTTCGTCCCGCTCAGATAGGATTTGCCCAGCTCTGCCCCGCGCAGATCAGCACCACTTAGATTTGCTTCGCTCAGATTGACGCGCTGCAGTCTGGCAGACGGTATGGAAGCCCCGCGCAGATCGGCTCCGCACAGGTCGATAACCGACTCGCGCTCGATCAATCCCGAATCCTTGAGGAAGAGAAGCGCTGACCCTTTCCGTTTGGCATCCAGTCCTCGTAACACCGTCATCGTACGGATTCTGGCTACATTGCGCACTTCTTCCGGGGAGAACCGTGATAATTTATCCTTGAGCAGCAGCTCTGCCATCCGGTCGACGTACGCCTGGAGTGCTTCCTCCTGGTGGTGGTCGGTGGCGATCTCACGCTCCAGAGCCGCTTTTTGCTCGGCGCGCTGACGTTCATTCTCGTGCCTTGAACGATTCAATAGGAGAGCGCCGCCTGCCAGGAACAGTGGAAGGAGTAACAGACCCATCCAGTCCCAGAGCGTCTTCGCCTGCGTGGACCCGTCAGCTGTTTCTCCGAAGCCTGTCCATTCGATTGAATATCCCTGCATCGCCAGCCAGAGCAGGGCAGGCACAATTAAAAGTATGATACCCACTATCCTCAAAAAGCGCGGCCGTTTTGCTTTCTGTGTTGGTTCCATGTTGTTCACTCCGTAGGGCAACAATATATTTTGAAGTGTACTTTGTCGCCGGGTTTTTCATTGCCAGATATATAACCTACAAGACACCCGGACAGGATGAAAGATACGTTATCCTACCCCTATTAATAAAACTGACAGGCATTTGTAATCCATGTCAGCCTAAGTCTATACGCAGCAAAATGAAGGGGATTGACTGTGGATATCGCCGGGCACCCCGGATTTCCTCGCGGCTATTTACATTCATAGACTCAGATGTTAACAAAACACTTAGCCAGACCCGATTATTTTTGCAGAACTGAAAATACGTTTCTTCGTTATTCTGTTTAAATCCAGGTTTGTTCCTGGTGCGCAACTTTGCTGCATAGCAGGGTATTTCATTCCGTTCAGGCGGACAGAATTCAGGAAAGCCCTCCGATTTCAAGTCGTTGCGGTTCTTATTATTAGCGGAGAAATATCATGAATAAAAAATCCAATGCGCTCGATCTCCTCGTGAGATTGGGATTAATTGTTGTGTTGGCAGCCGTCCTGGCAGGGTGTGCCAAGGAGGCGCAGGATCCATCTGTCGGTTACGGTCCTGATCCGCAGCTTCCCGCTCCCGACCACTCTGTGGTCCCTGTGCTGAATGCCCCCAACGCCATCGGCTGGGATAACGGCGACGGACCCGTAGCAGCGCAAGGGCTGGCAGTGGGCGCGTTTGCGAGCGGGTTGGATCATCCCCGCTGGCTGTATGTCCTCCCGAATGGAGACGTGCTGGTCGCCGAGACCAATGCCCCCAAGCGCCCGGATGATGCAAAGGGTATCAAGGGAATGATCTTTAAGTTCTTCCAGAGGAATGCTGGAGCCGGCGTGCCAAGCGCCAACCGTATTACGCTCCTGAGAGATGCCGATGGAGATGGCGCTGCAGAAGTACGCACGGTTTTTCTCGATGGACTGAACTCTCCCTTCGGAATGGCATTAGTGGGGAATACATTCTATGTGGCAAATACCGATGCCGTCCTGGCATTCCCTTATGAAGAAGGACAGACCGAGATCACGGCGGAAGGGACCAAAATTACTGACCTGCCGGCAGGCACACTCAACCACCATTGGACGAAGGGGTTAATTGCCAACACCGACGGATCGAAGCTGTATGTTTCGGTCGGCTCCAACAGCAATGTCGCTGAGAACGGCATCGAACAGGAGAAGGAACGAGCAGCCATCCTGGAGGTGGATACGCAGACCGGCGCCTATCGTGTCTTTGCCTCGGGCCTGCGCAATCCTGTCGGCATGGCCCGGGAACCCGAGTCGGGAGCCTTATGGGCCGTGGTGAATGAACGCGATGAGCTGGGCAATGACCTGGTGCCCGATTACATGACCGCTGTGCAGGACGGTGGTTTCTATGGCTGGCCGTACAGCTATTTTGGCGAGCATGTCGATACACGGGTCGAACCGCAGAACCCGGACCTGGTGGCAGCAGCCATCGTACCGGACTATGCGTTAGGGTCGCATACCGCCCCGTTGGGACTCGCTTCTTCTGTTGGGAACTCATTACCCGAGCAATTTGCGAACGGGATGTTCGTGGGGCAGCACGGATCGTGGAATCGGGTGCCCCACTCCGGCTACCAGGTGATCTTCATACCATTCACGGGCGGCATGCCTTCGGGTGACCCAGTATTGGTCCTGAGCGGGTTCGTCGAGGAGGATGGTGATGCCAAGGGACGACCCGTTGGTGTTGCCCTGGATGGAACGGGAGCACTGCTGGTGGCTGACGATGTTGGGAACGTCATCTGGAGGGTGACCGCCGCACAGTAAAAGAATGAGAGGCTGGATAGAACAAAGAACGACTCGTCTCCAAGTTGCTCTTTTCATTTCAAAACCAGTTCGCTCGCCAACACCTGCATTCCTCCCTTGGCTCCCTCAGCCCCGTTGAGTTCGAACGCAAATCAGGACATTAATCCTATCCACTTTTTCGGCCCAAGATCAGGGACTCTCTTTCCCCAAGGGGGAAAGGGCTGGGGATGAGGGAGAAGATGATGTAACATCAGTGATTAAAACCAGGGTGGATAACAAGTTTCTTTAATCCCAAATTCTGTCATAAACCACTTGCCTAAGCCTGGACTATCAGATATACTCACCAAATGAGTAATGCTCATTCGATGAGTATATTTCTTCTTGTGAGAACGGAAAAACACTCCTTCCTCTATACTTGATTCTTTGCAAACGTCGGCCTTTCGCGCCCAACTCAACACGCTGGCTGGTAATAACTCTACACACCATAGAGAGAAATTCCAATTTAAGAAAGAGAGGTTTGTATGAAACTGAGTGCGCGCAATATGCTCAAGGGGAAAATAGTCAAACTCATAACAGGTGCGGTCAACTCGGAAGTTAGGCTCGAGCTTCCTGGAGGCGATCGAATCGTCTCCATCATTATAAACAATTCGGTTGAAACATTGAAATTGAAAGAAGGCACGGAAGCCTATGCCGTGATCAAGGCTTCCAACGTAATGATTGCTGTGGACGAGTAGGCGATCGATCGATACAGGCTCGAACTTTGCCGTCGGCTCATTCACCCTTACGACGAAGCTAAGAACATCATTCCAAATGTTAAAGAGATCAAGAAGATGAAACGTGCCCTGTCGTTACTTTTATTGGCCGCACTCCTCCTGGTGGGATGTGCACCGGCCGCTACGCCCACAATGGCTCCGATGGAACCAGCGGCACTTAATGTGTTCGCAGCAGCCTCGCTCACCGATGCCTTCACGGAAATCGGGAAGAATTTTGAGGCGGCTCATCCCAGTTCGACTGTCACCTTCAACTTCGCCGGTTCCCAGGCCTTGCGGACCCAGATTGAAGAAGGCGCGCCGGCTGACGTCTTTGCCTCCGCCAATGCAAAGGAGATGGATACACTGGTTTCCGGCAGCTATGTGAGCATATCTGTTCCAAAGCCATTTCTGAAGAACAAGCTGGTCGTTATCCTCCCTGCTGACAATCCAGCCGGCATCGAAGACCTGGAGGGGCTCGCCACGTCAGGCGTGAAGCTGGTCCTGGCAGCGGAGGAAGTACCGGTCGGCAATTATGCGCGCCAATCTGTTGACCTGATGAATGGCCAGTTTGGGACAGATTTCAAAGACAAAGTGCTTGCCAATGTTGTGTCCAATGAAGATAACGTCAGGCAGGTAGTTGCCAAAGTCCAGCTGGGAGAAGCGGATGCAGGTATTGTATACACGTCAGATGCTGTGGCAGCGCCGGAGCTGCAAACAATCGAGATCCCGGAAGATGTGAACATCATTGCCACGTATCCGATCGCTCCGCTGGTCAACTCTGCGAATGCTGATCTGGCAGCGGCATTCGTAGAGTATGTATTATCAGAGGAAGGTCAGGCTGTCCTACAAAAATGGGGATTTGCACCTCCCCAATAAATAGAATAAACTAGCGATAGAAGCCGCGGGAGCAGCTCTCCCGCGGTTTCTTATATCCATGAAGAAAACCGGGAATATTTTTACAAGATTATTCGACGAAGGCCATTTAATCTGGCTCTTCATCCTGCCCAGCACAATCATGCTGGCTTTGTTCGCGCTTCCATTGTTGGCATTGTTCATCCGTTCCTTTAATGCGGGTTTTTTCACCAACGTATTTTCGGAACAGGCTTTCAAGGCTTTGCGTCTGAGCCTGATCACGAGCACGATCACTACAGGCGTTACCATCCTTTTTGGCACCACGCTGGCGTATATGCTGGCGCGCTGGAAGGTCAGATTTAGATCATGGATTGAGTTATTGATCGATCTGCCGATCGTTCTCCCACCGTCCGTCGCCGGGCTGGTTTTGTTGATGGCTTTCGGTCGCAGGGGAATCTTTGGTCAGGAATTAAGCGCCCTGGGGATCAGCCTTCCTTTCACAACAGCAGCAGTCATCATTGCACAGACGTTTGTAGCCGCACCCTTCTATATTCGATCCGCACGGATCGGCTTTAGAGCGATCGATAAGCAGCTGGAAGAAGCGGCTCATGTCGAAGGCGCAAACCAATGGCAATTATTTACCGAAGTGATGTTTCCCTTGGCCGGGAGCGCACTGATCAGCGGCGCCATCCTGACCTGGACGCGCGCTTTGGGAGAATTTGGGGCAACGATCCTGTTTGCCGGAAATCTGGAAGGGATTACGCAAACCATGCCGATGGCAATTTATCTGGGCTTCGAGCGCAATTTGGGTGTTGCACTGGCATTATCCGTCATGCTGGTTGTGGTATCCGTGCTCTTATTAGGATTGACAAGAAAATTTGAAAAGAATGAAGAGCAAGGGACGTAGGCATGTCAATTCAATATGATGGGAGCGTAATCATTTATCAAGATTGCTCAAGTATTAAGTGCGATAGCACGAAACAGAGGTGTAGCCTCGGAGGCATCCTATAGCCTGATTCTTTTTACGGTCGCAGCAGCGCCTTGATCGCCCGGCGTTCATCCATCGCGCGATAGCCCTCTGCCACCTGTGCCAGGGGCAGAGTCAAGTCGAAGACTTTGCCGGGGTTGATCTTTCGGCTCCAGATCAGGTCGATCAGCCTGGGCAGGAAGCGGCGTACCGGGGCGGGACCGCCGTGTAGATGGATGGTAGCCCAGAACAAATCCATAGCGGGCAGCTGCATGCCGTGGAAGACCCCCACAAAGCCGACATGCCCGCCCGCGCGTGCCGACCGGATGGCTTGCATCATCGACTCCTGGGTCCCGACTGCCTCGACGACCGAGTGAGCGCCGAGTCCATCGGTCAGTTCCTTGATCCGCGCCACGCCTTCGTCGCCGCGCTCTGTGACAATGTCGGTTGCGCCGAACTCCAGCGCAAGCTTCTGCCGATCCTCATGGCGGCTCATCGCAATGATGCGCTCGGCGCCCATCTGCCTGGCGGCGAGCACAGCACAAAGGCCCACCGCGCCGTCGCCGACAACCGCGACCGTCTTGCCGGGACCCGCTTCAGCCGCATCGGCGCCGAACCAGCCAGTACCGAGCACGTCAGAAGCTGCCACCAGG
>DATFET010000360.1:0-6038 GCA_035250835.1 Anaerolineales bacterium | reverse complement strand
ATATTGAAGGAAAGACCTTCGGGGGAATTTTTAGAAATGCTGAACCAAATTTATTCAGCGATGCCGCAGGCACTATAGAACATAAATTCTGTTATACTGGACCTCACCATCCTCACCCTAGCCCTCTCCCACAGGGAGAGGGGATGGATTTGAAATGCCGAAAACACATACACGTTATGTCTGTCAGGAATGCGGGCGCGTGGCCGCGTCCTATATGGGCAAGTGTCCCCAGTGCGGGTCGTTCAACAGCATGGTGGAGGAGGTCATCCATGATGAGCCTGCCACTAAAAGCACAGCGGTCCGTGGGCTGACGGGACGGTCGTCTCCGCGTGCGATCAGCGCCATCTCCTCTGATGCAGAAGACCGCATCAACCTGCCCATCGAGGAGTTCGCCCGCGTGCTCGGCGGCGGGATTGTGCCCGGCTCCATCGTCCTCGTAGGCGGCGACCCCGGCATCGGCAAGTCCACGCTGATGCTGCAGATGGCGATGGAGATGGCAGCACTCAAGCGCGTGCTGTATGTATCGGGGGAGGAATCCGAGCGGCAGATCAAAATGCGCGCCGTGCGGTTGAATAACAATTCAGGGACAGCGAACGGTTCCTTACCTGCAAACCTGATGCTGGTCACCGAAACCAATCTCGAGATTATCCTCAACCATGTCAATGAGGTGAAGCCAGACCTGCTGATCGTCGACTCGATCCAGACTGTTTATCTTTCCAACATGGATTCATCAGCCGGGTCGGTCAGCCAGGTGCGTGAGTGTTCATCGCAGCTGCGCGAGCTGGCAAAGACCAGCGGCATCTCCGTGTTTGTGATCGGGCACGTGACCAAGGAGGGAACGATCGCCGGGCCGCGCGTGCTGGAGCATGTTGTCGATACGGTTCTATATCTCGAAGGGGACCGCTTCCAGGCTTACCGGCTGCTGCGCTCGGTGAAGAACCGTTTCGGCGCGACCTCGGAGGTGGGCGTCTTCGAAATGCGTGAGGGCGGGCTTGCAGAGGTGACGAACCCATCGGAGGCGTTCCTGGCTGAGCGCATGATCAACGCCGCAGGTTCAGCGATTGCCGTCACCATGGAGGGCACGCGTCCCATCCTTGTGGAGATCCAGGGGCTCACGTCTCCGACCCAGTTTGGCAACGCGCGCCGCACCGCCAATGGCGTGGACTTCAACCGCCTGCTGCTGATCGCAGCAGTGCTGACGCGGCGGGCCGGCTTGAAGCTTTCAGAACAGGATATTTTCGCCAACGTGGTCGGCGGTCTGCAAGTGGACGAGCCCGCCGCGGACCTGGCCATTGCCGCGGCGATCGCCTCCTCATGGAGGGATGTCCCGGTAAAGGCAGATGCAGTGCTGATCGGTGAGATCGGCCTCGCAGGTGAGCTGCGCATGCCAAGCCAGTTGCAGGCGCGCCTGCGCGAAGCCGCCAAACTGGGATTCAAGACTGCCATCGTTCCAAAAGCCATCCGCAAAGGTGAAGGGTATCCCACGGGAATCGAGATCATCGAAGTGCGTTCGATCCAGCAGGCGCTCGACGCGGCGTTCACTGTAAGAGAACTGCCAAAGGGCAGGAAAGTAGCTTGAGTCTGTCTCACTCCTGACCCTCTTTCGCTTCGTTCAGCACGAGAAGAAAAGGGGAAATCCTATCTGCAACCCGTATCTATCTCCTTCGTATAAAGCACAGAAGGAGATTCCCCATGAACATAAAGATCATATCAGCTATTCTTGTCCTTGCGCTTGCATCCATGGCATGCGGGTTCAGCTTTAATATTCCAGATGTACCAGAAGCCGGGCCGGATGTCGAAGAGTCCATAACGGTGGAGGATCCGGGGTCCGATGAGACGCGTTTATCCATTTCGTTCGGCGCGGGTGAATTGAAGATTTCCCCCGGCGCGGAGAATCTTGTTGACGGTACAGCCATCTATAATGTTGAGGATTTCAAGCCTGAGGTCGTTGAGAACGGCAGCAGCATCGAGATCAAGCAGGGTAATCTCCAGAGCCTGCCACCGCTCCAGGATCTGAAGAACGAATGGGTTTTGAAGCTGGGCAGCGCACCCATGGACCTGGTCATTTCAGCCGGCGCATACGAGGGGACGATGGAACTCGGCGGCCTCGCTCTGAAGAGCCTGGAGGTCAATGACGGCGCGTCGAATGTGGATCTGTCGTTCTCCGAACCGAACCCGATCGAGATGTCCATCCTGCGCTACTCAACCGGCGCGTCAGATGTTAAATTGAGCGGGCTCGCCAACGCGAATTTTTCCACGCTGAGGTTTTCGGGCGGCGCGGGGAACTATGTCCTCGATTTCAGTGGTGAGCTGCAGCAGGACGCAGTCGTAACGATCGACTCCGGATTCGGTAACGTCAGCCTGATCGTCCCGCAGGATGTGAACGCCAAAGTGACTGTCGAAGGCGCGGCGATCAATATCAACCATGACTCCAACTGGTCACAAAACGGCGATGATTACACGCAGGATGGTGAGGGACCATCCTTGACATTTGTTGTGAAAATGGCGGCCGGCAACCTGTTGATCGGCGCTAGGTGACAGCCTGACCCCTCTCAGCGGAGAGGGGTTTTGTTTTCCTTCAAGGTAAAAATCGATCCCTGATACCTGGAAAGCGCTGTTTATTTTGGCGCAAAAGGTCATAACTCATCTGTGACCTCTATCACTTGCAGGTTTGTTAGCGGAACAATAAAATCGGGTTTAGAGACAGGGATTGTCTGTTTTCACGGTGTACCGCATAACCAGCTAAACTTGAAAACTGAAATTCGGCGCACAGACATACTGGAAAGTTTAGTTACCATCAGCAAGCGGTAGAAAGAAGGTCATCATGCAAATCACTCGTCAGGCTGACTACGCGGTCCGCGCTGTGTTACATCTGGCACGCATGGGCAATGGCGAGCGGGTAGCAACCAGTACGGTTGCCAGAGAACAAAATATTCCACCTTCATTCCTTGCCAAGATCATATCCCAGCTTTCCATTGCAGGCCTCCTGCACACTTCGCGCGGTGCGCGCGGAGGCGTAACACTTGCCCGCGACCCCAGGGACATTACACTGCTTGAAGTGGTCGAAGCGATTGATGGTCCCATCCAGCTGAATGAATGCATTGGCAATGATGGAGCCTGCTCATTCGATGAGGTATGCCCTGTCAAGCCTGTCTGGTGTGATGCCCAGGAACAACTGGTTCAGCGGCTGAGAGACACCAACTTCGGGGACCTGATCACACAAAACAATTAGGATATCCTGAGCTTCGAAAACCTCTTGGCAATTCAAATGGTCCGGAGGTTTTTTATCCCTGTCAATACGGGTTGGAAAACTGCTGGCGCAAGCAATAGTAAAGGACAGGTACTCTCAAATAAAGTTCATGAAAGGATTTTTCATCGTAGAGGACATCATGAAGCATACTCATTCCAATCGTCTTTTCATTGGCATAATGATCGTTGTATACCTGTTGGCAGTTCTCGCCTGTTCCAGCGCCGCTGATCTTCCCAACCTTTTTGCAACAGAGACACCCACACCAACAAATACCTTCACCCCAAGTCCCACATTTACACCCAGCCCAACCTCCACTCCCACACAAACCCCATCACCAACGCCGCTGCCCACAGGTGTAAAAACTGAGGAACAGTCAGATGGCTCAACATTATTTGTCGATTACGACAATCAATATCAGCTTGCACTTCCAGAGGGCTGGTATTTCATACCACTTAGCTCGAAGGATCTTGCTGACATTCTACAAGGTTTGGCAGAGGAGAATCCGCAAATCAAGGATACAGCCGAAGCATTTAAACAGCTTGACCCGGATGTGATCCGGGTAATATCAGTCAATGAGGATCCTAAATATATATTCAATGGCTTTGCTACAAACCTGAGCGTCTCTGCCATGGAGGATAAGTTAATGTCCTCCATGCCGATGGAATTTGTCAGCGGAGCTATTGAAGAATCACTCGAACAACAGGGAGCCGATTTGCTCTCCGCTGACAATAGTGTGACCACGAACACCAACGGGGTTGAGGTAGGAAGTTTTGATTTTGTGCAAACGACACCTTCATCTGGCGGAAGCAGTCTCCAGGTTCGCTCCAAGGTTGTCGTCTTCCAGATCGATGACAAGGTGGTCATGATAAATTTGACAACTCCTGAACAATTCGGAGAAGAACTTGCCCCTATCATGGATCAGATCACAGACTCGATAAAACTTCTTCAACCGTAATTGAAGCCTCAAGGAACAACAACCTCCCTCCCGTCGTATAATCAACGGGAGGGATTTTTATTTCAACAAGGAGACCGCATCATGTCTGGACCCAGAATTGTCCGCGCCCCGAGGGGAACGGAGCTCACCTGCAAGAACTGGCTCAGCGAAGCCGCCTACCGCATGATCCAGAATAATCTCGACCCAGAAGTAGCCGAGAAGCCGGAAGACCTGGTCGTTTATGGAGGGCGTGGGAAGGCGGCGCGTTCGTGGGAGGCGTTCGATGCCATTCTCGAATCGCTCAAAGAGCTGGAAGAAGATGAAACACTACTTGTCCAATCAGGTAAACCCGTTGTTGTTTTCAAGAGTCACAAAGATGCGCCGAAAGTCTTGATTGCCAATTCCAATTTGGTTCCGCATTGGGCGACCTGGGAGCACTTCGATGAGCTCGCTAAAAAAGGACTCATCATGTATGGGCAGATGACCGCTGGCTCGTGGATCTATATCGGCACACAAGGGATTTTGCAAGGCACATACGAAACCTTCGGTGCGCTTGCCAGACTCAAAGGCTGGGGGTCACTCAAAGGCAGATTCGTGCTGACAGCCGGTCTGGGCGGGATGGGCGGCGCGCAGCCTCTGGCGATCACCATGAACGAAGGTGTGGGCCTGATCGTGGAGGTCGACCCCGAGCGCGCCGAACGCCGCCGGGCGATTGGGTACGTGGATACCGTGGTGAATACACTCGAGGAAGCCATGACTTTGGTGGAGGAAGCCAGGGAGCAGCAGGTGCCGAAGTCCATCGGGTTGATCGGCAACGCGGCGGATGTGTACGCGGAGCTGGTTGGGCGCGGCGTCGTCCCGGATGTGGTGACCGACCAGACGTCCGCGCATGAGGCGTTGTTTTACGTTCCCGCGGGTCTATCGGTGATCGCCGCGGATGAATTGCGAAAGTCTGATCCTGAAAAATATAAAAGGATG
Source organism: Anaerolineales bacterium (assembly GCA_035250835.1). GTDB lineage: Bacteria > Chloroflexota > Anaerolineae > Anaerolineales > Villigracilaceae > Defluviilinea. The sequence continues at coordinate 876 of DATFET010000360.1, read as the reverse complement.
GCGATGGATTCGATGTCGAAGCACGTGCGCGCCATGCTGGATTTCCAGCGCGCTGGTGCCGACGTGTTCGACTATGGCAACAACATCCGCCAGCAGGCATACAACAATGGCGTGAGCGATGCGTTCGAGTTCCCGGGTTTTGTGCCCGCTTATATACGCCCCTTATTCTGCCAAGGTAAGGGACCCTTCCGCTGGGTGGCGCTTTCGGGTGAGGAGCAGGATATTTACACAACCGATGAAGCCATCCTGGAATTGTTCCCGCAGGACGATCATCTCAGGCGCTGGTTGAAGATGGCGCGTGAGAAAGTCCCGTTTCAGGGACTACCAGCCCGAATCTGCTGGCTGGGATATGGCGAACGCGTCCGGGCTGGACTCAGGTTCAACGAGCTGGTCGCGAGCGGAAAGGTCAGGGCGCCGATTGTGATCGGGCGCGACCACCTGGACTCGGGCTCCGTTGCTTCACCAAACCGTGAAACCGAATCCATGAAGGACGGCTCGGATGCCATTTCGGATTGGGCGATCCTCAACGCCATGGTCAACGCGGTGGGCGGCGCGACCTGGGTCTCGTTCCATCACGGCGGTGGCGTTGGGATGGGATACTCGCAGCACGCGGGACAGGTCATCGTGGCAGATGGGACGCCCGAGGCGGCCCGCAGATTGGAGCGCGTCCTGACCACGGATCCCGGCATGGGGGTCGTGAGACACGCCGACGCAGGGTATGAGATCGCTATCGAAGCGGCGAAACGTCACGGGATCAAGATGCCGATGTTGTAGAAAGTTCTGTGAGCAGTTGCACTGCTCACAGAACTTTCGCAATGAAATATTCGCAGCACTGCAACTGCTGCTCTAACGCTTAATAGAAAAGGCGAGCTTCAG
>DATFET010000355.1:0-5584 GCA_035250835.1 Anaerolineales bacterium | reverse complement strand
CATGCGGCGGGCGTCAAATGGGATATCAGCCTCACCCACGCGGCAGGTGATGCGACCCGCCAGGCGAGGGAAGCAGCCGCGGCAGGCGCAGAAGTAGTGGCAGCCTATGGCGGTGATGGGACCCAGATGGAAGTTGCCAATGGATTAATGGGCACCGGCGTCCCACAGGCCATTTTGGCGGGCGGAACAGGCAATGCCATGGCGCACGAGCTGGGAGTGTCGCTTGATTTGAGAGAGGCGGCACAGTTGATCGTTTCCAGCCGCAAGCGCCGCGCCGTTGACCTTGCCAGGAGCGGCGACCGCGTCTATATGCTGCGTGCCTATACCGGCGTAACTGCGGAGGAAGCCGCAAGCAGGGAGCAGAAGGACAAGCTGGGCCAGCTCGCCTATATCCAGGCTTCGTTCAAAATCCTGAGAAATATGAAACCCATCCATTATCGCGGTATCGTGGATGGAGAAGTAATCGAGGGGAATCCCCTGATCTGTTTCATTCTCAATGCCGGTTCCATTGGTGGGGTGCTCGGCATGGAGATTCCTCATGTCGGTGATGTAAATATCAGCGATGGCTACCTCGACCTCTTCGCCGTGACCAAAGGCGTCCAGCCGCTGCGGGCGCTTTCGCATCACATCTTCCACACTGGCGAATCGGAGGCAGGAGTCTATCACTGGCGCGGCAGGGAGATTACCCTGGAAGCCGACCCGCCTCAGGATGTCTGGGTCGATGGTGAGATCGGTGGAAAGACACCTTTTACAACCAGCGTGATACCCCAGGCGCTTGAAATTGTGGTTCCCGAATAAAGCTGGGTGAATCCAAACCCAGCGGCTGTTTGGTGAAGTCAGGAAAAATGAGAAAAATGCCTATCCCGCAGATGAAAACCTGCGGGATATTTATTTGAGCGACCTGCCTGTTTGTTATGAAAGTACCATAGTTCATGCGGCTCCATGTGGAGTAAAATTTCCTGCAGCTTGCCACATACTTAATTTGATCTTTGAATTTTGCCTGAAAATTCTTGTATAAAACTTAATAATAAGAGAAGCGGCAATCCAAGGTCCATTGGACTATGCAACAACCTAATCGGTTCAATCTCCTCACAGGCACAGTTACACAGTATATCGTCCTGGTTTACCAGATTTTGGCGGTCATCGTTTTTGTCGCGTCACTGTTCTCTGCGTATGCCTGGCTGACGAATCCCTTCATTGGCGGGTTCTTCGAACAGACGATGGTATTGAACGGATCGGTTACTCGTGAACCAGGGGAACAATGGGAGTTGGAAGCGGCGGGTTTCGGGCTGGGTGACCAGCTGGTTTCGGTGGCAGACCGTCCGATCTCCAACTCAGGCGACTTGCGTTCGGCACTGGAAACCATGCGTGTCGGACAGACGGCGCCGGTCGTGCTCCGCTCGCTGGATGGGGAGACCCGCGAAGCAGACATCACACTGCGGTCGCTGTCCACCATCGATCGGATTTCCTATTTTGTCATCCCAGCATTTCTGAGTCTTGTCTTCCTCCTGATCAGTCTCTGGATCTTTGGGCTGAGGCGTACCGAACCTGCAGGGCGGAACTTCTCTGTGCTGGCGACTTCACTGGCAATCGTGATCGGCGGGTTGTTCGATCTTTACACTTCCCACTATTTTACTCCACTGTGGACGTTGGCTGTGGCTCTCTGCGGGGGCGCTATGATCGGCATGGGACTTGTCTTTCCACAGGAAGCGCGCATCTTGTTCAGGTTTCCATACCTGCGCTGGGTGGGTTTTGTGGTTGGGATCGTACTGACGCTCAATGCCTACCGTGTGCTGTATGATTTCGAAAACCCGACAGCCTATTTCGATGCCTGGCGTAACATTTATCTATTTGTTGCTGTCTCAGGTCTGTTCTATTTTGGCGCGCTGGCATACCGCGCCTATTTCTCTCAGTCGCCGGTGGTAAAGAGCCAGGCTCGAACGATCCTCATCGGCGCGCTGCTGGCGTTCGGTCCCATTGTTGTCTGGATCTTATATTCTTCGATCCAGATCGGGCCATCGCCGCGGGAAGCCACCCCATTTAATCCTTATCTCTTCCTCTTTTTTATATTCTTCCCGCTCGCCAACGGATATGTGATCCTGCGCTTCCGCCTTCTGCGCACCGACTACTATGTGCGCAAGGGACTGGTGTACTCCCTGCTGACCATCCTCGCCATTTCAGCCTATGGCTTGCTGGTAAGCGGATTGGGCATCCTCCTGTCGATCCGTATGCCCTCGAATAATCCGTACCTGATTGGAGGGCTGGTCTTTTTGATCGCCGTTCTTCTCGATCCTATGCGGACGTGGCTGCAATCGCTGATCGACAGTATTTTCTTCCGCGGCCAGCGCGCCTATGAGGAGCGATTGCGCACGTTCAGCCACCAGCTCACCAACGCATTGGATCTGAATACCATCGGACGTGTCTTGAACGAGCAGGTCTCCAGCAGCCTTGTCCCGGAGCGATTGCATATTTACACCTTCGATCCCCTGAACGATCAATATATCGCGCTTGCAAATGGAAATGGCAACCCGACCAGCGATATCCGCTTTGCCTCCGGCAGCCCGCTTGTCCAATATTTCCGCAACGAGAACATACCGCTGTACCTGGATACCATCAATCCTCCTGTGCTGTTGAGAGGCGATGAAGCGCGCCTCTCGCTGTTGGGAGCCAGGCTCTTCGTTGCATTGCCGGGAGAAGATCGGCCTGTGGGCTGGCTTGCACTTGGACAGCCGCGTTCCGGCAGTGTGTACACGCCGCGTGATCTGGACTTTCTGGAAAATCTTGCCGACCAGGCATCGGTTGCCATCTCACGCGTCCAGACCGTTGCGGACCTCGAGCGCCGTGTGCAGGAAATGAACGCCCTGACGCGCGTCTCGCAGGGTGTGAACGTTACCTTGACCTTCGACGATGTCTTGGAATTGATCTTTGCCCAGTCGACACAGATCATCCCTTCATCGCTTTTCCATATTACCCTGTATAACAAAGCAGCCAATTACTTTTACTACGCCTTCCGTGTGGATGATACTGAACGTCTGACCAGCCGCGAGAACCAGCCGCTTCCCCCAAATCTTGGACTTGGGCCGGAGATCATCCGCAAGGGACGCCCGATCCTCACCCAGGATTATGTGCGCGAATGCCAGTCTCGAAATATCATCCCCTCTGCCATGGGTGTGTATGCCTGGATGGGTGTGCCGCTCAACTCCGGCTCAGAGACGATGGGCTCGCTGAGCATTGGCAGCCGCGATGCGACCGTCACTTATACACGTGCCCAGCTCGACCTCCTCCAGGCAATTGCCGACCAGACTGTGGGCGCCATTGTGAAGGCGCGCCTGCTTCAGGAAACCCAGCAGCGCGCCTTCCAGCTTTCTTCGCTGAATGAGATCACCCGCCAGCTCACTTCCACGCTGGAGCAGGAACCTCTGCTCAGCAATATTTTGGAGAACGCTGTCAACATCTTGAACTGTGAAGCCGGTACCTTGTTCATGATGGACGAACAGACCGGTGACCTGATCTTCCGCGTCACGACGGGACCCGTCGCGACCAACCTGCTTGGTCAGCGCCTCCCAGCTGGGACCGGGGTTGCCGGGCGCGCCTTACAAACGCGGCTGCCGATTATTGAAAATGACAGCCAGCGAGCCAACTCCACACGGTTCGATGGCACAGATAAACAGACCGGCTTTACTTCGAAATCGCTGCTTGCCGTGCCCATGTTGCTCAAGGACCGTGTGCTTGGCGTCATCGAAGTCATCAACCGCCGGGATGGCCTGCCCTTTGTGGACGACGATCAGAACCTGCTGACCGCCTTTGCCGGCCAGGCTGCCGTTGCCATCGAGAATGCCCGCCTGCTCGCCCTGACCGACCAGGAGCTTGCCCGCAGTGTGGAGGAGCTTCAGGTGATGGGCCGCATTGTACGCGAACTGAACGCCAGCCTGGATGTGGATCGCGCCATGCGTATCACGCTCGAGTGGGCAATACGCCAGTCGAACGCTGAGGCGGGATTGATCGGCATGCTGGAGGAAGGGGAACTCCGCATCATGGCACAGCAGGGATATGAAGAGATATTGAACGAACAGTCCTTTGCACGTCTGCCTCTGGAATATCCGGTGATCCAATCTGTGGTGCAAACGGGCCAGGCGAGCCAGGTCTCCCTTTTGAGCAACGGGGCGCAGGGAATCCTTCCGGCAGCCCATACACAGATCATCATCCCCATCCGCCGCGAGGCGCAGGTGACAGGCTTGATCCTGCTCGAAAGCAGCAGCGACTCGCAGGGCAACCTTGCCTTCCTCAACCGCCTGAGCGACAACGCTGCCATCGCCATATCCAATGCGCAGTTGTACGCTGAGATCCAGCGTGCCAACGAGGCAAAGAGTGAGTTCGTTTCCTTCGTTGCCCATGAGCTGAAGAACCCGATGACCTCGATCAAAGGGTACACAGAATTGCTCGCGGCAGGCTCGGTCGGGCAGATCACCGAGATGCAGACCAATTTCCTCGGGACGATCCGCTCGAATGTGGAGCGCATGTCGGCTCTTGTTTCGGACCTCAACGACAATGCCAAGATCGAAGCCGGCCGCCTGCGGCTGGATTACCGCCCCGCGGATGTACATGAGATCGTGGATGAAGTGATCCGTTCCACGAAACGCCAGGTGGAGGACAAGCGGCAAAGAATCGAGTTGCAATTGCCGTCACAGTTACCCATGGTCTGGGCGGACCGTCTGCGTGTGGCTCAGGTCCTCACCAACCTGGTCAGTAACGCTTATAAATATACACCTGAGGGCGGGAAGATCCTGATCGGCGCGGAGGAAACGGACAACCAGTGGGACCCACAAGGCGCAAAACGCGTGGTTCATCTCCTGGTGAAGGATAATGGCATCGGTATCAACTTCGAGGATCAGGCGCACATCTTCCAGAAATTCTTCCGCTCCGACGACTCGAAGGCGCGCGAAGCACCGGGCACCGGCCTGGGTTTGAATATCACCAAAAGTCTTGTGGAAATGCAGGGCGGGCGCATCTGGTTCGACAGTGAATTCCGGAAAGGCACCACCTTCCACTTTACGATACCGGTTTCAGAAGGATAAAGGGAATGACGCTCACAGTTTCCATCGGTCAGGCGCAGGCATTGAATGGGCGGGAAGCCGGCCTGCAGGCAGCACACCAGGCATTGAACCGCCTGGGTTCCGGCGCGCCGGCTTTTGGCCTGGTGATTGCCTCACATCAATACCAGGCGCGTGAGGTCGTCAGCGGTATATCCAGCCTGCTGGGGGACACACCGCTGATCGGTTTCGGCAGTTCCGCAGGTCTGACGTCAGGCGGATTGCATGCCAATTCGGTCATTATCGCTCTGCTGGGAGGGGATGTGCTGGCCGAAACACGCTGGATGCCCGGCTACGCTCAAAGCGGACGTGAGACCGGCGCCCAGCTTTCCAGGCAGGCTTCTGAGCAGGGCGATACACGCGCTTTGTTCTTTTTCGCGGATGGCTTCAATGGGGATGCGGACCAGCTGTGCAGCGCCCTCGGCGATCATCCATTTCCACTGGCCGGCGGCGGGGTGCCGCGGCATCCGCTGATCGGGCTGCTCGGCTGGCTG
>DATFET010000341.1:0-3293 GCA_035250835.1 Anaerolineales bacterium | reverse complement strand
GAGAAAAAGTTGCTGAGATTTGCAGCAGCAAAAGCATATATCCTGAATAACCCTGATAGCAGGGTAAAGATGCGCGTTTTTCAAAATTGTAGAATGGAATCCCCAAGGCTCGCTTGTTCCAAACCTTATCAAGACAGGAATATGCTTAAGATATAATCCTGGTCTACGGACTTGTTTCCTTCAAATCACAACCATCCTTTTTTCACGGTGTTTTTATTTTGGAGAACTTATCGTAATCCAAAATGCTTGTGCTCGATGTGGACCTGTGTTGTTGGCGGAATCCCACCTAAGGTATATCCATGAAACCAGCCCCCTTTGAATATCATGTTCCTGGTTCACTTGAAGAAGCATTGGCCCTCCTGCGTGAAGCTGGGAGCGACGGCAAACTACTGGCAGGCGGACAAAGCCTTGTGCCCGCGATGAATTTCCGCGTGGTGCAGCCTTCCGTATTGATCGACCTGAACCGCATCAAGGAGCTGGACTATGTTCGTGAAGATGGTAACGTTCTTCGAATCGGCGCGATGACGCGCGAACGGACGCTGGAATTCGATCCGCGTGTGGAGAAATGGTCGCCGTTGCTGTACGAAGCCATGCCGCATATTGCCCATCCTCAGATCCGTAACCGCGGCACACTGGGGGGCAGTCTGGCCAATGCCGATCCTGCCGCAGAACTCCCGGTCGTTATGCTGGCACTGAGTGCCCGGCTGAAAGTCTGTAGTTCCGAGCAGGAACGCTGGGTGGATGCGCAAAACTTCTTTTCCGGGATGTTCACAACGGATCTCGCCCCGGACGAAATCCTCGTTGAAATCGAGCTGCCTGCTCATACTCCCAGAACCGGCTGGTCATTCCTGGAGATCGCGCCGCGGGCCGGCGATTATGCCTTGATGGGCGTTGCTGCGCTTGTTTCCATGGATGAGACAGGAAGATGCAAATCCGCAAAACTCGTCTATTTGAATGCAGGCGATGGATCGCTGGAAGCCAGGGAAACTGCCAGAATGTTCGAAGGCGAGACTCCTAACGATGACCTGATCGATGCTGCTGCTGTCCACGCCAGTGAGAAAGAGATCAACCCTTTTGGAAATGTGCATACGTCCCCTGAGTTTCAACGGCATCTGGCAAAGGTTCTGACAAAGAGGGCCTTACAGCAGTCATTCCAGCGCGCCGGAGAATTGCAATGAGTCAATCCATATCTGTCCGCATGAGCGTCAACCAGAAAGAATACAAACGGGATGTGGAACCCCGTATGCTGCTGAGTGATTTCCTGCGCCATGAGCTGGGATTGACCGGGACACATGTTGGCTGTGAACATGGAGTGTGTGGAGCATGCACGGTGCTGCTGGAAGGTGAAGCTGTGCGTTCCTGTTTATTATTCGCTGTTCAGGCCAATGGTTACTCCATTACCACGGTGGAAGGACTGGCAACCGATGGAAAGCTCCATCCGATTCAGCAATCATTTTGGGAGGCGCATGGATTGCAGTGCGGGTATTGCACACCAGGTATTCTAATGACGCTGGTTCCCTTCTTGCAGCAGAATCCAGATCCTACGGAAGATGAAATCCGCCATGCGCTTTCGGGTAATCTGTGTCGCTGCACGGGTTATCAGCATATTGTAGATGCCGTGAAGCTTGCGGCTGAAAAGATGCGATAGGTAATGATGACTGATTATCGATTGCTGGAGTCTTTGCGATCGAATGAATTGACATTTCCTGAATATCTTTCTCAGGTCGAAGCTCGATTCAATGAGCGTGAGCCATCCATCCTTTCCTTTGTGCCTGAGGAGAATCGTTTTACTCGCCTGCAGGAAGAGGCCGACTCGCTCGTTTTGCGGTTTCCAGACCTGATCAATCGTCCGTTGTTATTCGGCGTTTTGGCTGGTGTAAAGGACATCTTTCATGTGGAGGGCTTTTCCACACAAGCGGGAAGCCGTCTGCCGGCTGAAATATTGCAGGGAGAGGAAGCTGAAAGCGTCGCGAGGCTCAAAGGTGCAGGCGCCCCGATCTTCGGAAAAACCGTCACAACCGAGTTTGCCTATTTTTCACCTGGACCCACGCGCAACCCGCATAACTTTGAACATACGCCCGGCGGCTCAAGCAGCGGATCGGCTGCAGCGGTGGCTGCGGGGTTCTGTCACCTTGCCATAGGTACCCAGACCATCGGCTCGATCATCCGTCCGGCCTCCTTCTGCGGTGTAGTCGGTCTCAAGCCCACCTATGATCGCATTTCGCGGCAGGGTGTCATCCCACTTTCCCCATCCCTGGATCACGTTGGATGCTTTACGCCTGATGTCGAAACAGTCATTCATGCAGCGCGCATCCTGTATATGGATTGGGATGAACCCCTTCAGCCTCTAAAAAAACCGCGGCTTGGTATCCCAAATGGTTCGTATCTACAAAATGTTTCCGCAGAAAGCCTGTCTCATTTTGAACGTGTTACCAAACTGTTGGAAAATACGGGATATGAAATGCAGCATATCCAGATGATGGCTGACTTTGAAGAAATCCGATCCCGCCACGATGTAATCCTGGCAGCTGAGGCAGCACAGGTCCACGCGAGATGGTTCGAGCAATACGAGAACCTTTATTCAACCAAGTTTACCGAGCTGATTCAGCGCGGTCGGAAAATACCCGATGACCAATACCAAAAGGCGTTGGCTGCCCGTCTGGATTTCCGCGCAGAAATGCGCAGGACCTTCCTCGATCAAAACATAGATCTGTTTGTTTCCCCGTCAACGAAGGGTGCGGCTCCCAAAGGTTTGGAAAGCACTGGCGATCCGGTCATGAACCTGCCCTGGACTCAGGCAGGTCTCCCAACTATAAATCTCCCAGCAGGCAAGAATCATGAAGCTCTACCTTTAGGTTTACAGGTGATAGGCAATTGGCACAAAGATGAATCGATGCTGTTCTGGGCGAAAGATATGGAAAAGGCACTGGCGGATTTATGACTGTCACAAAATATGATGTCCGCCGCGGGGCATACTATGACTCAGTCGTCCTGATGCAGCTGCAGCGCGGGTTGATCGGCCTGCCGGGAGTCATCGACGCGGGCGTCGTCATGGCGACTCCTGCCAACCGCGACCTGCTCGCGGCGAATAACCTCCTGCCTGAATCGATCACTGCCAGCCCAGACGATCTGCTGATCGTCGTCAAAGCTGACGATGATCTCTCCGCGACTGAAGCCATCAATCAAGTTGATGAACTGCTGGCGCGCAGAAAATCGTCCAGTTCATCGCAGGATTTTCGTCCACGCAGTCTGAGTTCTGCGCTGAAACAACTGCCTGAGGCGAATTGGGTGCT
>DATFET010000456.1:0-5293 GCA_035250835.1 Anaerolineales bacterium | reverse complement strand
TGTGGCCTGACCAAAAACCGTCTTCGTTGCATCGACGTTATACCGCCACGCCACCTGCCTCCCGACAGCCTGACAGGCCGGAAAGCCCACGATCGCAGCCAGGTGGACGATCGCGTCCGGTTTCTGCCAGCCATCCTTGAGTGAATCCTTGACCGCCCGCGGCTCAGTCACATCGGTTTTGACAAAATGAAAATTGGGATGATGCAGGAACGATACCAGCGACTCGCCGCCGAAGAGAAGCGAATCGAGGACGGTAACACGCGTATTGGCGCGCAGCAGCTCCGAGGTCAGGAGTGAGCCGATATATCCTGCTCCACCTGTGATCAAAACATGGCGGTCCGTCATTTCTCCTCCATCCGCAAATGGACTTTGACTCCCTCCACTTGCAGGGCAGGGACATTTTTGTTATCCACGACTTCGATCCCATGCTCAAGACAGGTCAGGCGGCAAATGTCTGCCACGTCACCCCGGCCGAGGATACGTACCTGCCTGTAGCCCGCAGAGTCAACCGTTTTGAGGTGCTCGCTTACGCGCTGGCGGGTCTTCCGATAGAGGGAGAACGAATGCTCCACATAATCGACCGCCAGGCGGGCACGCAGGGCGATGCCTTCAGGCGTGATGATATAGCGCAATTTCTTGCGCTCGGCGCGCTTGACCTTGATGTAGCCCTTTGCAATCAGCCGCTTTAAATGCCAGTTGACCGTTCCAACCGCCACACCCAGCTGGGTGGCAAGGGTCGATTGGTTTACATCCGGGTCGTTTTCGATGTTTTCGAGAAGCGTAAGCTCACGGAGCTCTTCGTTTTGCGATTCCATATCATCCAATAATCCAAAATTCAGTCACTGAATTATAACCGAGAACAATCCCATGTCAAACCGTGAAATTTTATGACTGCCCAGAATTTCATCAATTCAAATCCATTTTTAATGGAATCGAATGTACGCAGTGCTATAATTTCTCATCATGAATAAATTTTTCGCCCGGCCGCCCTGCTAGGTCTTTACCCACCAGGGAGATAGTTTTGCATCAGCCCAACGGGCTGGTTTTGGTTTTCCCCTAACTCGTAAAAAACCCACACCCGACGACCTCGACGGTGCCTGACGCAGCCGGGCGGCTTCGTGCCGCCCGTGCGCCATCCCGCTGGCACGAAGCCAGCGGGACAGCCGTCTGTTTTCGTTTACACAGTCTCGCCTCACGTACTCCGCTTTTATTTGGAATCACGATCTACAGATCCAAATAATAAGTAAATTTATTTGTGATTCAAGCGGCAAGTCACAAGCGCGCGGTCCGCCCCGCTCCAATCTGTCCCTATTCATTCGACAGATTGGAGGTTTCAAATGGAAACAATCCGGGGCAAAACGTCCCTTGATTTGGACTTTTATGGATTAAAGACTCGACTCACAGACTACAACCGCATCGTCCTGGACCTGGGGACGGGTGACGGTCGCTATGTACGTACCCTCACCGATAAGCATCCCGACTGGTTCATGGTCGGCGTGGACGCATGCCGCGAAAACCTGCGTGAGCATTCCCGCGCAAAAACGTCGAACATGCTCTTTGTCATCGCCCGCGCTCAGGAGCTGCCGCACGAATTCAACAGGCTGTTCTCGCACGTCACGATCAACTTTCCCTGGGGAAGCCTGCTGGATGGCTTGCTGACATGCGACCTGGCTCTGATGCACGGACTCGCATCGGTCTCGCGCCCGAACGCCAGGATCGAGATTCACTTGAACGGCGGCGCGCTGGTGGAGGCTGGCACTGACCTGGAGACCGGTGCAGAAGCGATCTATGAAAATGTGAACCGATGCGGTTGGGATTTGAAAACCCCGCGCTCAGTAGATTATCAAGTTCTGAAGAATTTTCCCACCACCTGGGCAAGACGTCTTGCCCATGGACGTGATCCGCGTGGGATGCTCTTAAGCGGTACACGGACTGAGTGATAACAAACAGGCGGCTGTGAATCCGGCCGCCTGTTTGCAACGCTTACAACCTGATCGGTCCTGCACCGATCAACCTTCGGTGCGTGGCGCGCATGCAGGCATCCATGACGACCTGCAGCCCGGCCTCGCGCGCCTTTTGCGCGGCTCCCTCATGGACGATTCCCTCCTGCATCCATACGACTTTTGCGCCCACCTTGATCGCGTCCTCCACAATTGGCGGCACATCTTCCGGCCGGCGAAAGACCTGTACCACGTCGATCTTTTGCGGCACAGACTCGAGATCGGGATATGCCTTCTCGCCGAGAATTTCGCTGGCAGTCGGGTTGACAGGAATAACCTGATAACCCTGTTCCTTCAAATAAGCCGCGATCCAATAACTTTCCTTTTCCTGGTTGGAGGACAGTCCCACGCTGGCGATTGTCTTTGTGGATAAAAGAATTTCTTTCATGGCTTTATCATTGTTCATGATCTTCTCCTTTATTTAGGATACCTCGGTGGTTGAGTAGACGGTCTCGCGCTGAGCATGTCGAAGCGTCGTCCGTCGTATCGAAACCACCTGCAAACAAAATAAATATTTTTCTAAGGTACTCTCGATATGTTCCACCAAAACACGAGGACTCCTCGACCATCAGAGCAATTATGAAATCTTAATTGGTAACGTTACCCGAAACTTCGTCTCGCCGGGCTTTGACTCAACCATCAGCTGTCCATGATGACGGTTAACGATAATGTCATGGGATATGTGCAGTCCCAGCCCGCTGCCCTTTCCCGGTGCTTTCGTGGTAAAGAACGGCTCAAAGATACGGGACTGGACATCCTTCGGTATGCCCGGGCCGTTATCTGCGATCTCGACAATGACATGATCCTCTTCTGCCGAGGTTTTCAACGTAATTTCGCCTCTGCCATTCATGGCATCAACGGCATTGTCGATGATATTCGTCCAGACCTGATTCAACTCGCTGGCATAGGCTTCGATGCGCGGCAGAGCAGGGGAATATTCCCGCCGGACGGTTACACCGCGCTTCAGTTTGTGCTGCATGATGACAAGCGTGTTCTCAAGCCCCTCGTGCACATCCACTTCGAGCAGGGGCGCCTGGTCGAGATAGGTGTAGGATTTCATGGCATGGACGATCTGCGAGATGCGTTCAGCAGCCTGCTGGACTTCGGATACCAATCCCATTGTCAGGCAGCCGATGCCCAGCCACTGAATGGATAGAGCAAACAACGCGCTGCCTCTCAGCCTTTCCAGTTCTTCGACGTTCCAGCCAAAGCTGACCATGGCCGGCGCATATTCCCAGGCAGACTCAACCTCGTTCGCCTCCAGCCAGGCTTGAAGCTGGTCCACCAGGTCGATTTTTTCCAGTGCCTCGTGTTTCAGAGGAGATGAAAAACGCTGTACTGCTTCCTGCATAAATGCATCGAGCCAGCCGGTTTGATTTTTCTGAAAAGCCATCCATTCGATTTGATGAGTTAAGTCCTGTAACTTCACCAGGTTTCTGTTCAATTCCGCAGCGCTCCGTTGTGCGGCTGCCGCCGGGTTGTTCAGCTCGTGCGCCAGTCCCGCGCTCAGGGTGCCCAGGGCAGCCATCTTTTCCTGCTGGTGAAGCAATGATTCGTTCTGGCTCAGGCGTGCCATCACCCAGCGCAGGACTGCGAGCGCTGCCGTTGAGCTCGATGTCAACAATTCTTCGAACGCCTCCGGCGGGATGCGTAGTGTCTCGCCATCGGTCTTTGCGATCACGCTGGCAGTACGCGAAGCGCGCGAGAGCAAAGCCATCTCGCCGACCACGTCGCCCGGGTTCCGCACATCGATCTTGATCACCGATTGCCCGGACTGTTTCTGGATCTCGAACTCACCCTCGATCACGACATACGCCGCATCACCCGCATCGCCCTGTTTCATGAGGATATCGCCGGCCCGCACGGACAGCGGCTCAGCCATATCCATGAGCCGCTGCAGCTCCTTGTCAGACAAGCCTTCGAAGAGAGGGGATTTGCGTAAATCGCTGAGGTTCATATCATCTGTGGAATCGGACAGCTTGCTGAGGAGCCAGCTCCTGCACTCCAAATCATAGCGTCTTCAAATACTCCTTGATCATCGCGTAAGCGATCGAGCCTTCGCCCACTGCTGAGGCGACGCGGTGATTCGTCCCGTAGCGCACGTCGCCGGCCGCGAAAATCCCGGGGACGCTGGTCTCCAATAAAAACGGATCCCGTTCCAGGGTCCAGCCGGGAGGCGGCTTTTTATCCACGATCAGATCCTGACCCGTAAAGATGTAGCCCTTGTCACTGCACATCACCAGTCCAGACACCACCTGGCTTTGCGGACGGACACCGATGAATACAAACATCGCCGGGGCATCGAGCGTCTGCACTTCTCCGCTCTTTGTATTTTTGACGACAATCTGCTCGAGTGTATTCGCGCCTCTGACTTCGATCAGGTCCGTGTTAGGCAGGATTTCGATCTTTTTATTCTCGCGCATGGCATCCACAAGGTACTTCGAGGCGGTTGGCTCATGTCCGCGGATCAGGACTGTCACCTTGCATGCGTAGCGGCTCAGGTAGAGCGCGCCTTGCGCCGCAGAATTTGCCCCGCCCACCACGAATACATTGCTGTCCTTGTAATTCATGGCTTCGGTATACGCCGCGCCGTAATAAATTCCGGCGCCGGTAAGTGCATCAGCGCCGGGCATCTTCAAAATGTGAAAGGACGCGCCCGTGGCGACCAGCACAGCGTGGGATGAGATCTCCGTCCCATCGGACAGCCTCATAATGCGATACGCGTCCCTGATGAAAACCTGTTTCGCCTCCTGCGCCGAGAGGATTTCCACGCCGAATCGTTTTGCCTGCGAAACCGCCCGCCGGGCCAGGTCATCCCCGGAGATGCCAGTCGGGAAGCCGAGATAATTTTCGATCTTCGGGCTGCTGCCTGCCTGGCCGCCCGGCGCGGCCTTTTCGACCACCAGGCATTTCAATCCTTCCGACCCGGCATAGACCGCCGCGGCCAAGCCTGCGGGTCCGCTGCCAATCACGACCAGATCATAGAATGGTAGACCAGCGCGCGTCTGCAGACCCACTTTTTCTGCCAGCTCCTTCAGGTCAGGCCCGATCAATACATTTCCATCCGGGAAAAATATGACGGGCAACCTTGTCCCCGAGCCGGCCCCCTTCACCAGCGTGCGGGCGACCGAATCTTTTTCGATATCCAGCCATTGATACGGGATTTGATGGCGCGTCAGAAAATCCTTGACCTCATGACTGGTGAATGACCACAACGTCCCAGCGACGCGAATGCCTTCATACGGCAGCCGTACATGGACCTTCCAATCCTCCAGCAGATCATCCAGAACAGG
>DATFET010000302.1:0-3834 GCA_035250835.1 Anaerolineales bacterium | reverse complement strand
TCATGGAACTTAACGTCGTCACGGATCTTGTAGGTATATACCAAACCATCGTCCGAGACATCCACACTTTCGGCGAGGCTTAGCTTGAAAGTACCATCCAGCTGGAGTTGGTACATGGTGTCATATACCAGTCCAAAAATGGTATATGACTCGGCCAGTACGGCAGCCCCGGGATTTAAGGTATCCGGACTGCCAGCCCAGCCAATTCGCAACGTAACAGGCTGGGATTGTCCCAAGCCTACACCACCTGCGCAGGCAGATAACACCAGTGCCAATACGGTGGTTACAACGAGCAGAGCATATTTCACTTTCATCTTACTCCTCCTTCAGAGTAAAGGTGTTGTGACAGTGAACCCATGGAATTGAAAAAACTGCATCCGTGCCGTACCAGCCGCGATGCAGGGTCCACCTCATTGTTCAGGAAGCATACTCACTGAAAAATCAGCCATGTACATTCCTATGATTGTACTTGAGAATGAAGATGGGGAAAAGGAACGATTTAAAAGATAAAAATTAGCTATACTTGCTTATGAAAGGCAAAACTCATGGAAAAGCCCATCAAACTAACTGAGAAATACGAACGCAATGGATGGCCGTCGATCAAGCGGCCGGATTTGAAGCCTCCTGATGGCTGGAACCTATCGCTGATCACATCCCTGGAACGCATCCGTACCCATGCGCTCTCTCCAGACGGAGAGATGATCGCCTGCATCAAGGACGGCGAATCGCTCTCGGATGTCTTTCTGCTCCCTACCAGAGGAGGCTGGCTAAACCGCATCACCACCGACCGACCACTCGCGCCGTACTGGGATGATGAGATCCCCACCTGGTCCCCTGACGGTAGATGGATCGCGTTCGGAATCAAAGGCCACGTCCATCTGGTGCCATGTGAGGGCGGTCTGCCTAAAAAGATCACGGATTTTGCCCCCTCTGCCAGCAGTCCGCGCTTTATACCCGATTCGCACGGACTGATCGTCAGCGTGGAACGGGACGATGCCGATCAGCTCCTGCTCACCGACATCAATGGCTCCTGGCCGCGCGCCCTGACCACGGACAAATCTGGCGATCATTGGGACCCGCGTCCCTCTCCCGATGGGAAGTCCATTCTCTACACCCTGCGCCGTTTCGACGATTTGAACCGGCTGGATATCGTCCTGCTCGAGATTGAAACAGGCAAATCCATCACGCTGTATGGCAAACCATCCACGCGCGCCATGTCAGCCAGATGGTCGCCGGATGGGAAGTGGATCGCCTTCATCGCCCAGGAGACCGAACGCGACGAGATCTACCTCATCCGACCGGACGGGAACGGGTTGCATCAGCTGACCAACACAGGATACGATGTCTTTCAATTCGAATGGTCATCGGACGGCAAGCAGATGGCAGTGATCTTTAATCGGAATGGGGCATACGACTTGAGTCTCGTCGATGTGGAAACCGGCGCAGTCGTCGAGCTAAGAAGCGGAGCGGGCACGCACTCGAATCCCAACTGGGCTCCGGATGGCTCGTTCCTCACGTTCGAGTATGAGAGTCCCCTGCTACCGCCCGACCTGTATCGCATGGATCTATCCAGCCGGCACGCGACCCAGCTGACTTTTTCGAATCCGCCTGCCATGCAGAGAAACAAAAAAGTCCTGCCGGAGATCGTCAGCTATAAAAGTTTCGATGGCCTGGAAATTCCCGCGTTCTTATACAAGCCTGAAAAAGCCAACGGTGCTGCCATCCTCTACCCGCACGGCGGACCCAAAGATCAATATGGATTCATCTGGGATGAGCTCGCCCAGTATTTCACCGCAAAGGGATACACTTATCTCGCGCCGAATTACCGCGGCTCGACGGGTTATGGCAAACAATTCGAGCGCGCTAATTACGACAACTGGGGACTAGGCGACACGCAGGATTGCCTGCATGCAGCCAAATATTTACGGAGCTTCCAGGAGATCCGAGCGGAAAGCATCGGCATCGCCGGGGGCAGTTATGGCGGCTATATGACGATCTGCGCGCTCTCTCGCGACCCCGAATATCTGTTTGCCTGTGGTATATCGAAGTACGGTGATTCGAACCTGGTCAGCTCCTGGGCGCAGTGTGAAAAACGACTGCGGCTGTATACTGAGGTCTTTTTGGGGCATCCTGCAATGAACACCGGCTTTTATATGCAGGGGTCACCCATCAGCGATGTAAAGAATGTGCAGAAACCGGTCCTGATCCTGCATGGTCTGCTCGATACGATTGTTCCACCGGAAGCATCGGAGGAATGGGTCGAAGCCTTGAAGCGCTATGACAAAGTATTTGAATATAAGACATACGAGGATGAACCCCATGGCTTCCTGCGGCGCGAGAATCTCATCGATGCCTATGAGCGGATGGAACAATTTTTGGATTGGTATTTGTTGCCGAGATAGACATGGACATCGAAATCCACTGCCCCAGGAAAAGCCATAAGTGTCAACGTGTCCGCTGGTGCAGGTTCTCCTGAATTTGACCGGCTTGTTGTTTGAGAAAAATATTTTGAGATGGGTATTTAGTAACTTTTTGGCTACACGCAAAATCTTCCGACAAAATGGAGGCTTCCTTGACAGAGTTTTTTCATTACGATGATATGACCTGGGATGCAGTAGCTGCACTTCCTCGTGATACTCCACTGGTCTTACCGCTTGGCTGGGGCTACGACTTCAATGAACTTTCCATTCAGTTGAGCCGTCCTGCCCAAATCGGGCTTCTGCCAGCCTTCCCGTTTGGCTGGCGGGGCAGCGGACTGGAAGTCCCAGAGCCGCTTTTGTTCCAATACATCACAAATCTGCTCGACAGCTTGAGAGACGATGGTTTTTCCAGAGTGTATTGCCTTGCACCCGCAGGGATCGATCCACAATCATTTTTCCTCCAACAACTTTCAACGGCATGTTTGCGCCTCCCACATGCAACCCATGATGCGCCAAACATCCAGCTACCACCAGATTCTGAACGCAGTAAAGTGATTCTGATTCCCATTGGTCACACGGAACAACATGGGTACCACCTCCCCCTCTCGGTCGACACGATCATTATAGAAGCAATAGAGCAAGGCACACGCGCCAAACTGCCTATGCGCAGTTTTCCGCTGCCCGTTATGCCTTACGGAGTTAGTACGCATCGCTCCTCGTTCGCGGCGACTATGAACGCTGGCGGGAGAGCCTTCGAGGATTTTTGGCTGGCGGTGATAGATGTTCTCGTCGGGCGCGGCTTCGACCGTTTCTACCTGATGAGCGGACATGGAGGCAATACATCGTTTCTGGTCAACATCGTGAAATATGCGGGCGAACGCCACCGCAGGATTTTCTGCGCGACCGCCTGGCTGCATACCTCCGGGAGGATCGGCGCGGCCGCACTCGAAAAATATCGCACCTCGCCGATCGGCGGGATGGGGCACGCCTGCGAATTGGAGACATCCTATTTGCTGCACCTCCGCCCAGACCTCTGCAAGATGGAACGTGTCGTGGATGAAGTGGACTTCGTCTCAACCCCGGATTACTACATGGACTGGATCGAAGGAGGCTCACTGGTCGCCAACCCGCCCTGGGATGATGACACCCAGACCGGCGCGTACGGCGCGGGAAGTCATGCAACTGCCGAGAAAGGCAGGCTTTGGCTGGAAGCCGCCATTGAAGAGAAAGCCGATCACGTGGAACAAATCCACTGGCAGTATGAGATGCGTGAGAAAAGGCGAAATGAAGGCTATGGGCTTTGGGGAAAGTTCAAGGCAAAGTGATTTTCAATAAGAGTCAATCAGCCCAACGGCATTGCGTTGGGCTGATGATTACTTGCCAGCTTTTTGCTTTTCCCATAATTTTCGGTCTT
>DATFET010000253.1:0-3206 GCA_035250835.1 Anaerolineales bacterium | reverse complement strand
AACGGCGATCTCGGGAAAGGGAAGCGCCTGCTCGACTCCACTTCGGGCAATATGGGCATATCCTATGCCACCTTCGGAGCGGCTCTTGGCATCCCAATGACATTCGCGATCCCTGGCAGCGCCAGCCCCGAGCGGATCTCTATCCTGCGCACCCTTGGCGCTGAAATCGTCCTCACCGACCCCACTGAAGGCTCAGATGGCGCGATTCTTATGGCGCGGCAACTGGCCGCAGAAAAACCCGACTTGTACTGGTATGCAAACCAATACAACAATGACGCTAACTGGCAGGCACATTACAAGACCACCGGACCTGAGATCCTTCGCCAGACAGATGAACAGTTGACCTACTTCGTTGCCGGCCTGGGTACCTCCGGGACGCTGATGGGAACAGGACGTTACCTGCGGGAACAATTGCCGCATGTAAAGATCATTGCCTTCCAGCCAGATGCTTCGTTCCACGGTCTGGAAGGTCTCAAGCACATGCCCACCGCGATCAAGCCAGCGATCTACGATCCATCTTTTGCGGATGAAACGCTGGGCGTGATCACCGAAGACGCTCATCGAATGGTATTGAGACTCGCGCGTGAAGAAGGTCTTTTCGTGGGAATCTCAGCGGGCGCGGCGGCGGCAGCGGCTTTGAAAGTAGCTGAGCAACTGGATGAAGGCGTTGTTGTCACTCTCTTCCCGGATGCTGGCTATAAATATCTCAGTGACAAATCCTTGTGGGAGTCCCCGTCCCCTCTCCGTGCTGAGCGTAACGCCAGCGAAGACGAGGCAGATACAGGATCAGGATGATGGGAATGCTGGTTGTACCGAATCGTTTGATCGAAGAGATCAACGCTCATGTCGAAAACGCCTATCCGGAGGAAGGTGCGGGGTTTTTGATCGGTGAACAGGGCGAAGTCAAAGAGATCGTCGCGTTGTCGAACGCCCGTGAAGATGGAGCGCGGCACAACCGTTTTCTGTTCACGCCGCAGGATTATCTCAAAGCCGAATTGAAAGCGGATCGCCTCGGGCTGAGCCTGATCGGCGTGTTCCACTCGCATCCCGATTGTCCCAACGTTCCATCTGAATTTGACCGCGAATGGGCGCAGCCTTTTTTCTCCTACATCATCACCCGAGTAGACCAGGGCAAGGCTGTGAACAGTCGTTCCTGGCGATTGCTGGAGGACCGCTCGAAATATGAGGAAGAAGAGATAGAAATCAAATAAATTTGGAGTCAGCCAGCTTGCTGGCAGAATACAGGAGCATACTCGGATGGGCACGATGACCTCCCAGACTCCTTAAGGAAACTTTTATGTCCTCGCAAACCTTACAAAAAGTAGACCACTCTGCATTGAAAGCAAATCAACTCTTTATCATCACGCTGAGCATTCTGGCTTTTATTTTGAACCAGCCTTGGCTGGCTGCATTCGTCGCACTGGTAATGGGAAGCGGTTCTGCTTTGAAAGTGCCGGGCTTCGGTTTTATATACAAGAATCTGCTCAAGCCGCGCGGCTGGATGAAACCAGACGTGCTGGACGATAATCCCGAGCCGCATCGTTTTGCACAGTTTCTCGGTTTTCTCTTTATGTCTGCCGGCTCGATTGCATTGTTCCTTGGCGCGAGCATCCTGGGGTGGAGTCTGGTCTGGCTCGTGGTCGCGCTGGCCTCGCTCAACGCGTTTGGCGGATTCTGCGTTGGCTGCGCAGTATACTACTGGCTGGGCCGCTTTCAGCTCCCTGGCTTTAACAAACAGCCGCCGGCCGGGACCTTTCCCGGCATGAAGCCAAAAGCAGGAGCCAGCGCATGAACGAAGACCTGCTCTTGCGTTCTGCGCTTGCGATCGTTATTATTGTCATAGGCGTGCTTGGCTATTGGCTGATCAATCAGCGATCGCTCGCGCGGGCCCGTAACAATATCCTTAGCCTGTTCAACCAGCTGCCCAACAAACCAGTAATCGTCTACTTTACGACACCTGACTGCACGCCCTGTAAAACTGTGCAACGCCCGGCTCTCAATCAGGTATCGAATTTATTGGGCGATGAGCTGCAAGTGATCGAGATCGACGCGACCGAACGCCCAGACCTGGCAAAGAAGTGGGGCGTGATGAGCGTCCCAACCACGTTCCTGCTCGACGCCAACGGCAAAGCCCGATATGTCAACAACGGCGTGACGCGTGCAGAGAAGTTGATGAAGCAGATACAGACCTTGTAAATTCTAAAACACAAAGGAGACAACGATCACGAAGGAAGACTCTTAAGATTTTCTCCTTTGTGTTACTTGGTGCCCTTTGTGGTTACAGAGTGCCGCATAATTATGTAAACTTCGAGTTTTGATTACAGCCTGCAATAAAGTTGAAAAAGTTTACTTTATTTTGAGACAAACGGTAAATTCTTTTGAGGAGAACCAATTCCATGCCCGTTTTACGAATCCCAACACCCCTGCGTTCCTACACCAGCGGACAGAGCGAAGTGCAAGTCGGCGGCTCGAATATTTCGGAAGCACTGGCCGACCTGACGACTCAATACCCCCCGATCAAGCCGCATCTTTTCAATGACAGCGGCGAGCTTCGTCCGTTTGTGAATCTGTTCGTCGGCGAGAACAACATCAAGGACCTGCAGGGCGTGAATACACCCATCAAGGACGGCGATAGACTCGTGCTGATCCCATCCATTGCTGGTGGCGTCTGTCATTGCGAGGGCAAAGCCCGAAGCAATCTCCTCGCCTGAGCAGAAGGTTTGTTAATATGATACTTTCTGAACTTTCTCGTGATGAAATCCTGCGCTACTCGCGCCACCTGTTGATCCCCGAAGTCGGACTGGAGGGCCAGCGCAAACTTAAAGGCTCGTCCGCGCTGATCATTGGCACCGGCGGACTCGGCTCGCCCGTGTCCCTGTATCTGGCGGCTGCGGGCATCGGTCGGATTGGACTTGTGGATTATGATGTCGTCGATTCATCGAACCTGCAGCGCCAGGTTATCCACGGCACATCCACCGTTGGCAAGCTCAAAGTGGAAAGCGCGCGGGACAAATTACTGGATTTGAATCCCGATATCCAGGTGGATGTCTATAACGAACCCTATACTTCTGAGAACGCGCTCCGCATCGCGCGGGACTATGACATCATCCTCGACGGGACCGACAACTTCCCGACGCGTTATCTCACCAACGATGTAGCAGTGTTCCTCGGCAAGCCGAATGTGTACGCCTCCATTTATCGCTTCG
>DATFET010000247.1:0-3270 GCA_035250835.1 Anaerolineales bacterium | reverse complement strand
AATAAAGTTTCGGATTTACAGACCACTTCCCTTCGGACCTCCAGCCTGGGCGCGGGACCAATACGCGTTCACTCCTCTGACGCATCTTCCTATGTTCCTGCCAGCGAAGAAGGATTTCATGGCTCCCCGGATGGCGCCGATCTGTTGATCGGCAGCGATCTCATTCCCAGGCATTTTCCATATCTGACAGACCGTGCCGTCGCCGCGTTACACGTCCGCCGCGCGGGCTGGTTAAGCGCGCAGCAGCTTGGCATGTACCTGCTCGAAACGGCGCGCCAGCGCGGGGTCCAGTTTGAATCGGCGCGCCTCACCGCCGTGGATTCGGCAAACGGGCGCGTGAAAGGAGTCAGGCTCAGTTCGGGAGAGCGCGTCGATTGTCCGATCTTCATCAATGCCGCCGGCCCGTATCTCAAAGAGGTTGGCAGACTGCTTGATGTGGAACTTCCGGTCCATACAGAGCTGCATTTGAAAGCCGCCATTCGTGACTCTCTGGGCGTGGTGGGACGCGAAGCGCCGTTGTTGATCTGGCACGATTCGCAGTATTTACCCTGGGAGGAAGATGAGCGTACTGCGCTGTCTGAGGATGAGGAAACACGCTGGCTAACTGAGGCCTTTCCATCCGGCGTACACACCCGCCCTGAAGGCTCAGGCGATAGCCAGACCATCCTGATGTTATGGGAATATCAGACAAAAGCGATGGACCCTGTCTGGCCGTCACCCATAGATGAGCAATATCCAGAGGTCGCCCTGCGCGGGCTGGCCGCCATGCTGCCGCGCATGCAGGAGTATTTTGCACGGATGCCGCGTCCGCAGCTCGACGGCGGCTTCTACACGAAGACGAGCGAGAACCGACCGCTCGTCGGACCGATGTGCATGGACGGCGCGTACGTGCTTGGCGCTGTGTCTGGCTACGGGATCATGTCCGCCTGCGGGGTTGGCGAGCTGCTTGCCGCACATGTGACCGGCACCGCGCTGCCTTCGTACGCTTCGGCTTTTCAATTGGATCGATATGACGATCCGCAATATCAGAGGAAACTGGAAGAATGGGGAGACAGCGGGCAGTTGTAATCTTTGATGCAGGGAGACTTTGCTCATTTTTCCCAGGCGGGATACAATGACCAGGAGGAGAAGAAATGAAAAAGGTTCTGATTGTATTCCTAACAGCTTTTCTGTTAAGCTCCTGTAATGGCTGGCCCTTTCGACCCTCTCCCTTCAACCCGCCGACTCCTTTCCTGCCTCCCACCCGTACGCCTTCCATTGTTTCACCCACGCCAGTGGTGATCGGAGCCAGCACATCCACTCCCCTCGTGGCAACCAATACTCCCTTTCCCGCCAGCACGAATACAGCTATTGCTACGTTTACACAGACACCTTCGGCAACTGCAACTGTCCAGGCGCCAGTATTGGCGGTCAATGTCGAAGTGCTGGGGTGCAACACCAGCATCGATGTTACCCACGGCATGGGTGAGGTCACAAATGCCTTTGTAACCCTCAGCAATAGCGGCAATCTAGAGCTCAGGAATCTACTGATCACACTCTTTGCTTTAGATGAAGGTCGTGAGCATCCGGACAAAACGATCGAGATCGTTTCGATCCCGGTCGCGTATAAGGTGACGTTGAAACTGACTGTGGACAGCACCTATCAAGCGGAAACGCCGATCCAGATCGAAGTCTCCGCTGAGGGCGGCTTGTTCCAGCGAGTGGGTGCAGAGTCGTGTCGCGATATCGGATTGTTGTCCCCTAATCCGTCTTATTTGGGTACGCCTGTGCCGGTCAATCCATAATATATAATACCCCCGGTCACAAACTGCACTTCATTATCCACTAAGAAACGCAGTTTGTGACCGTGAAGGGTATAATCACCCATATGGCAAATCAAACTTTAACCAACGGCCGCCAGAAGATCGCCATCCTGATCGATGGCGACAACGCACAGTCCTCCCTGCTGCCTCAAATGCTTGTGGAGGCAGGACGGCACGGACAGCTCACCGTCCGCCGCATTTACGGGGACTGGACAACCAGCAGTATGAATTCCTGGAAGGAAACCTTGAACTACCACGCCTTCCAGCCCATCCAGCAGTTCCGTTATACAATCGGCAAGAATGCGACCGACAGCGCGATGATCATCGACGCCATGGACATCCTGCACTCGGGGGTGGTGGATGGTTTTTGTCTGGTCTCATCCGACAGCGATTACACCCGCCTCGCCACGCGCATCCGTGAAACTGGCATTTTCGTAATGGGGATTGGCGAGAAGAAGACACCCAAGGCTTTCGTCAATGCCTGTGACCTGTTCGTCTACACCGAAAACCTGGTCGAGGAGAAAAAAGCCCTCCAGCAACGACGCGCTCCCAGCCGGGCAAAGAAGACCAAAGAGGAGAAAGACGAACCCGATCCCATGCCTGTCCTCAGCCAGGCGTTCGAAATGGCTGTGGGACAGGACGGCTGGGCACGGCTGGACGTGATGGGCAACGCCATCTACCAGGTGGATCCCGGCTTCGACCCTCGCACCTATGGACACAAGCAACTCTCGCGCATGTTGAACAAGCTCAAGGACAGGTTCGAAATGCGCACCCAGGACCTTGACGGGCAGTTGATCTTTTATGTGCGGATGAAGGAATAAGTTGGAATTTCAGTAAATCACAAGTGTTAAAAGCTGAAAACAGGTGTACGGACAACATCTGTGCACCTGTTTTAATTTATTTTTTCACCAGCCCCGCATACACATCCACAATTTGTTTGGTAATTTTTTCCCAGGCATAGTCCTGGGCGTATTTGACTGCGCGCTCGCTCATCGTACGGTGCAGATCGTGGTCGTTCAGCAGCCAGGATATCTTTTCACACAGCTCTTCGGGTTCCTGGTCGGGGATGGTAAAGCCCGTCTCGCCATCTCGCACCAGATACGCCAGTCCACCTACCTCCGAGGCGATGACCGGCGTCCCACATGCCATCGCTTCGAGCGCGACCATCCCAAATGACTCGTAATGCGAAGGCATCACGACCAACTCGGCGGCGGCGTAATAGTAAGGCAGCTTGTCCTGATCGCGCTTTCCAAGAAAGACCACCGTCTGCCCAACGGACAGGTCGTCACATAACTTTTGCAGGCGCGCCATCTCGGCGCTCATCTCCTTAGGGCTGGCGGACGGGTCTCCGCCGATGATAGCCAGGTGCACTCTGTGCTGCTCCTTCAACTGCAGGGACGACATTGCCTGGATCAGCGTGTCCACGCCTTTGAGGGGTTCGATCCGGCCCACAAATAAAACCATGCGG
>DATFET010000245.1:0-2970 GCA_035250835.1 Anaerolineales bacterium | reverse complement strand
TCGCATGTCATCATCGCTTTGAATGCAATCGTCTCGCGCAGGATCAATCCGTTTGAGCCGGCAGTTGTCAGCATTGGCTGCATCCAGGGCGGCTTCACGGAGAATGTCATCCCTGAAAGGGTAAAAATGATGGGTACCCTGCGCTTTATAGATGAAACTGTACATCAACAGATCCACGAGGAGATAAAGCGAGCCTTTGACATTGTCCGGGCGCTGGGCGGTGATTATGAATTGAAGTTTGAGATCGGCGGCCCACCCATGATCAATGATGAAATGGTCTCTCAGGTGATCGAAAAAACAGGAGGGGATCTACTGGGCGCTGAAAATGTCCAGGGGATTCAAAAGACTCTCGGAGCTGAGGATTTTGGCGAGTTCATGAAGCATGCGCCCGGCGCGATGTTCACACTTGGAACCCAAAAGGATGGACATGAAGAATACCTGCTCCATCATCCCAAATTCGATATCGACGAGCGTGCCCTGCCTATCGGTACTGCCATGCTGGCGGAAACTGCAAAACGATTCCTGACTGGTGAACAATAGGCCTGCAAAACATCCCGTGTCCCTGAGACGCGGGGTGTTTTGTTGCTTTTATATGAACTGAATTCATGATTTGTACATCTGAGGGAAATAAAGATGGTATGGAATGACCATGAGAAAGCCAAGGGCGATCACAAATTGACCAATCAGCACTCCTACTGCCTGCCAGGGACCAAAATAAGGCACATTTGGGAGGGCCTGTGAACCCATGCCAAACACGTCGGCCATGCCGGTAAATACCGCAATCACATAGCCGGTCCCAACCAGACGAAGACCGATGTCAGCGATAATGCTGCGCTGCTCCCTGCCCCATAACGCGGATAGACCTACAAAGCCTCCCAAACAGATCAGGGCCAGTCCTATAAGAAACACAGCGATCTGAATAAATCCGACCACAGGAGCTCGATCCCAGCCGAACCAGTTTGGCTTTGCGCCGATGGTAAAGATCAGCAATCCCAGGATCACGTTGATCAGGCTGAAGCGTATCCTTAAAAAGGATACCGCATTTGAGATTTCACCGTTCACGCTGGCAGATTCCTGCGCAGGAATCTCAGCCAATTGCCACCCAGGATGTTCTCGATATCCGCATCCCCATATCCACGCGCTCGCAAGCCGGTTGCGATCACCGGCAAATCCGCAATCGAATCCAACTCGGGGGGAATGGATTGCAGGCCGAAGCCGCCGTCGAAATCTGAGCCAATACCCGCATGCTGGGAATTGCCCGCGATCTGACAGACATGGTCGATGTGGTCGATCAGCGCCTCAATCGGGACCTCTTCGCGGCGGCTTCCATTCTTGCGCAGCCAGCCCACTTTGAGAAAGGTATTGAAGGGAAGAAGCCCGATCACTCCATCCCGCTCGATCAGGCCTTCGATAACGCGGTCGGGCAGGTGCCGGTTGGTCTCCGCGCCTTTCATGAGTGCTGCACAGTTTGCATGGGTTGCCATCAACGGACCTTCATAACGGTCAAGCGACTCGAGCGCGGCAGTTTCGTCCATGTGACTGAGATCGAGCACAAAGTTGTAATCTGCCATCGCCGCGATCAGTTCACGCCCCTCCGGCGTTAATGCACCGGGTTCACCGGTGCCGCCGCAGTAACGGGTCCCTGCCCAGGCGAGGCCGATCAGCCGCAAGCCCAGGTCATACCATTCTCCGAGTTCATGCGGCGAACGGATGCCGTCCGCGCCTTCCATCAGATAGACCAAACCGACTGGATGCCCTTCTTCATCTGATGAGGGTCGCGTCCAGTGTTCGGTAACGGAATCAAGTTCCTTGTTTGAGGTAATGAGGCGGAATTTGTCCGGGTGCGAATCGACCAGTTTGCGGTAGACCGTGATCTGGTCCCGGTAGAGGCGGTGCGCTTTTTCTGGATCCGCATACCAAAGCACATCATGGGCTTCCTTCTTTTTGGCTGGCGAAGCGAACAGTGTCGCAAAGACAACGGCAACCCCTCCACGTTGATATTCCGGCCAGCCAACGAGCGCATCCCCGTTGATGGCAGGGGTGGAGGAGCCCTCTTCAATATTGCGCGTTTCCTGAACAGAGCGCGTGTAATCGCGCCCGAAGGTAAGCATGTTCCATGCTATGTCTTGATGTGAATCGACGATCAGGGGCATACGGGGGAAAGAGCGTCCCGCTTATACGGAACGCTCTTGAAGTTGAGTTAAGCTTCCTTGTCTTGCTCAGACAATTCCCCCGGGGAATCCTCAGAAGCATCAGGAACCTCTTCCTGTTCCTCTGCCTCTGCTGCTTCCTGCTCCTCTTCCGCCTTGAATTCCGACGTAAGCAACTTGAAATCCTTGTCTGCAAACGCGGCAGAATCCACCTTGCGGAGGCTCAAACCGATGCGATGCTGTTCGGGGTCGATGCGGATCACACGCAGGCTCTTCACTTCACCTTCCTTGAGAACCTCCTTCGGATGTTCGATGCGGTGTTCCGCAATCTCGGAAATGTGGATCAGGCCTTCGATGTCGCCTTCGAGACGGGCAAACGCACCGAATTTGGTCAGCCGCGTGATCACGCCTTCGACAAGCTGACCAACGCTATACTTTTCGACGCGCGATCTCCAGGGGTCATTCTGCAAGGCACGGACGGAAAGTCCGATGCGCTTCTTCTCGCGGTCCACATTGATGACCTTGACCCTGACTTCCTGCCCCACTTCCAGCACTTCGCGCGGGTGATCGATATGTTCCCATGAAAGCTCGGAGAGATGGACAAGTCCATCTGCACCGTTGATGTTGATGAATGCGCCGAAATTGGCAAGGCTGGTGACGCGGCCCGTGTACACCTTGCCTTCTTCCAACTCCTCGATCACGCGCTCCTTAATGGACTGGCGTGATTCGGTGCTGGCGGCGCGCTCCGAGAGGATCAGGCGGCGGCGTTCGCGATCCACTTCGATCACGCGGACCGAGATCGGCTGGCTGATCATGTTCT
>DATFET010000230.1:0-7118 GCA_035250835.1 Anaerolineales bacterium | reverse complement strand
CATGGAAGCGTACCTGCGATCTACCACGGAGAAGTAATGTCTGAAATCAACGACCAGTTATCCAAATTCATTGCAACAAACATTCTGAAGCAGCCCAGCCGCACGATTGCTGAAGATGAAAAACTCATCTCGAGTGGCCTGATCGATTCATTCAACCTGATGGATCTCGCATTGTTTGTGGAAGACACTTATGGCGTTCGTATCGAAGACACGGAGCTCAATGCGGATACCTTTGACAGCCTGAACCAGCTCACGGCACTGATCGAATCTCGTAGATGACGATTCTTCCAGAGCGATTGAAAACGCTTCACGAGCGGAACCCGCAGCGAGTCGCCGTCTGTTTGCAGTTCTCCGGGCGGGAGGATCATCCGGTCACCTATGACCAGCTTATGCGTGGCTCGGCTGCTTTTGCGCAGATCCTGGCTCGTGAGGGCATCCAGCCTGGCGAAGTGGTGGTGTTGATTTTGCAGCACGGCGAGGAATTGCTGTATGTTTTCTGGGGATCGATTCTGCATGGATCGATTCCGTCCATCATGCCTTTCCTGACGGAAAAACTATCCCCCGAGCGGTATCGTGCTGACCTGGCTTCATTAATATCCGTTACAAAGCCCGCTGCGATCATCACCTATCCTGAGTTCGAAGCAGATGTGCGCACAGCCTTACGCGCCGGTGACTCTGTTCGTGCTGTCATCCTCACTTCCCAGATCGAGCCCGCGGTCTCCCTGAACTTCGACACTCTTCGGGGTTTTGAGCAGAACTCCGAGGATATCGTCCTGCTCCAGCATTCTTCCGGTACGACTGGTTTGCAAAAAGGTGTGGCATTGTCTCATCAGGCTGTCTTTAACCAGCTTGAGGCGTATGGCAGCTCGCTGATGTTGACCGATGAGGATGTCATCATTTCCTGGCTGCCACTCTACCACGATATGGGGTTGATCGCCGGTTTTCTACTGCCAATCCTCAGCGGGATACCACTGGTCCTGCTGTCCCCGTTCGATTGGGTGCGCGCTCCTTATCGCCTGATGCATTCGATTTCAAAATATCGCGGCACGCTTGTTTGGCTCCCCAATTTTGCCTATAACTTCTGTGCCCAGAAGATCCGCGACCGACACATGGGAGGTGTGGATCTGTCATCCGTGCGTGCGCTCATCAATTGTTCCGAGCCGGTACGCTGGGAAAGCCATCGCGCTTTTTTCGAGCATTTTGAAAAATACGGTCTGAAGTGGAAGGCGCTTCAGACCTGCTACGCGATGGCGGAGAATGTTTTCGCTGTCACGCAAAGCCATTTGGAAGGCGGGCCGCTTGTGGTCGAGATCGATCGGGAGGTGTTCATGGCGGAGCGCCTGGCGAAGAGGCCGCTTGAGGGTCGCCCTACCATGAAGATGATGTCTTCCGGTACTCCGCTCCAAAATGTGCAGATCCGTATTTTGGATGAAGATGGTAATAATCTGCCCGACTGTGCTATCGGCGAAGTTGCGCTTCAAAGTACTTGCATGCTCACTGGTTATTTCAATCGCCCCGACCTGACCCACTCAGCATTTCGAGATGGCTGGTATTTGACAGGCGATTATGGATTTGTTTCTAGCGGTGAATTATTTGTTTCCGGGCGTAAAAAGGACATGATTATCGTGGGTGGTAAAAATGTGTACCCACAGGACCTGGAGGCGTTGACCTATGAGGTGGCAGGGGTCCATGCTGGCCGCTCTGTAGCCTTCGGTATCTTCGATGAGGGTCAGGGAACCGAAGAGGTGGTCATCATTGCGGAGGTCGATTCAGAGGATGCGGCTGAACAGCAAAAAATAGCGGATGCCTTGCGAGCCCATATAACAAAAAACTCTGCGATCGCATTACGACATGTAAAGGTCGTCGGTCCAAAATGGATCCTGAAGACCTCCAGCGGCAAGACAGCCCGCTCAGCGAATAAGGAAAAGTTTCTGCAGGAATTGCAAAATGGTCAGTAAATAAAAACAGCCGGGAAAATCCGGCTGTTTTGGTTTATCCACCTGTGGGCAGTCGTTTTTGAAGGGTGCGGTTGAGCAGCTCTTCCTGTTCCTGTGAAGGACCTGATTTCGCCCTCTTTACCTTGTAGGATTTTTCGGCATTGGCTTTGGTAAGGGCTTCCTGCCATGCGATCTGCATAGCTGTCTGTTCAGGTTCCTTGGGTTCTTCCTGTGCATCCGCTTCCACTTCGGTTTTCTTGGGACCGCGTTTACCAGGTTTCTTGTTTTCCTTCTTGGCAGGCTTGAATTCTTCGATTTCCGGTTCGAGCGCCTTCATGCTCAGCTTAATCTGCTTCTTCTTGCGGTTCACGTCCAGGACCTTTGCCTCGACCTCGTCGCCTTCCTTGACGATCTCATTGGGGGTTTTGACATATCCATGCGCCAGTTCACTGACATGGACCATGCCCGGTCTTTCCGCGCCAATATCCACAAATGCTCCGTATGGTTCAAGGCGGACTACTTTACCTTTCACAACCATATTCGGTTCGATCTCTTTCCATTCAAGGGCGAGCGGCTGCACCATTGTCAGTTCGATGCGGTCCTTCCTGACGCGACGAATCCACACATCCACAGTCTGACCTTCCTGTACAACATCTTCTACTTTGTTTACAGGTTCAGTGCTCAACTGCGAAATATGAATTACACCGGGAAGGGTTTGCCCTACATCCACAAGCGCGCCTGCCAGGGTGGTCTTCAATACTTTTCCGCTTAATTTTGTTTTTGGTTCGAGCGTTGCCGCCGTGATATCTGGTGTTGTCATGGTTTGCTCCTGCTGGTTTGGAATAATGCCAAGAATCAATTATACCTGTTCGATAATCAATAGTCAATGTGAAATCTGTTTCAATTGAAATTGATCGAGGTTGGATGTCGTATGTCATTTACTCGGGCATCACGTTGTGACAATATGAGGCGGATTCTTCTTACTTACAATGACGGACGAAATCTATTAACGATAGTTTTTAGAAGTGGAAGCGGCTGGATTGCCACTCAGGGGATACTCGATCTTCGTTAGCTCTGGAAGTCTGGGGATTGACTCGGGCCAGGACTCTGATGTATAGTTGCAACAGAATTGTTAGTTTCGGAAAAAAATTATAAAAAATATGTACAATTTCGACAAAATCGATGTAAAAATTGTAAATTTCCTGCTCGAAGATGGCAGAATGCCTGCCTCAGAAATCGCGCGACGCATCGGGGATATTTCTGAAAGGGCCGTGCGATACCGTATCGACCGCATGGTCGATGAAGGAATCATCAGCATCAGTGCCGTTGCCAAGCCTCAGGCATTTGGACTGACCACGATCGCAGACGTTTGGCTGGAAGTAGAGTCAGACCGTATCATGGAAGTAGCGCGGAAACTGGCGGAGTGCGATAACGTCAGCTATGTCGCCTGTGGGATTGGTCAATCAGATGTAAGCATTCAAATCCTTGCCAAAGATACGGCAGAAATCTATCAATTCGTTACCGAAGTCGTTCGAAAAGTCCCGGGCGTGCGTAAGACAACCACATCTATCGTGCCTCTGGTGATCAAGGATGTGTACCACTGGCGTGTACCGGAGAGACTTATTCAGGAAATCTCTGAGCGGGTAAGACCATCAGCCACAGATTAATGATTACTGGAGGAACTATGTTCGGTTCACAGACGCGGGCATTGCAGAAGCGGGCTCGGAACGTCATGCCGCTTGGGGTGAATTCGAATTTCCGTTACTGGGGAGAGGAGATCACACCTTATGTCGAAAGGGCAAAGGGTGCCTATCTGTGGGATGTTGATGGAAAAAAATATATCGATTACCGCATGGCTTTCGGTCCCATCATTTTGGGACACTCGTATGATGAAGTCGATCGGAAAGTGATCGAAGAGGTCCAAAAAGGGATTCTCTTTGCCATGACCGGAGAACTCGAAGTGGCAGTGGCTGAAATGATCGTGGAAATGGCTCCTGCGGTGGAAATGGTCCGGCTTGCCTGTTCGGGGACGGAGGCAACCATGCATGCCATCCGTGTGGCGCGGGCCTATACTGGACGCGACCTCATCCTTAAATTTGAGGGTAACTATCATGGTTTTCATGACCATACGCTTTGGTCAACCTATGCACCCGTGGAAGCGTATGGGAATCGCCGCAGTCCGATCCCGGTGCCGGCTTCTTCCGGTATCCCGAAATCGATGCGCGAATTCATCATCACCCTTCCATTCAATGACTTCGAAGGTTTCGAGCGTGTCATGCGTTCGTATGGGGAGCAGATCGCGGCTGTAATTTCCGAACCGTGCCAGGGGAACTGCGCGGCGATCAATCCACAGGATGGCTTCCTGGAGCTCATCCGCAATAAGACAAAGGAATATGGATCGGTGTTTATTCTGGATGAGGTGAAGACCGGCTTCCGCATTGCGAACGGAGGCGCCCAGGAATATTACAATATCCAGCCGGACCTGGCTACTTATGCCAAAGCCCTCGGTAATGGATATCCTGTGGCGGCGTTCGGCGGGAGGGCGGAGATCATGTCCATCATCGGGCAGGGTGTGGCACAGGGCGGCACCTATACCAACAATAAGCCGGGGATCGCGGGAGCATTTGCCACATTGAGCCTGTTAAAATCGAAACCAGTCCTCAAAACCATCCAGCAGCGCGGGCAGCGACTCATGACCGGCCTGAAGGAAATCCTCGAAGAGAATGACATACCCGCAGTGTTTACGGGGTATCCAGCCATGTTCTCGTTCTCTCTGGGTGTGGACGCGGTCACCTGTCAGCGCGACTGGGCGCTCAGTGACCACGCGCTCTACCTCAAGCTAACGGAGATGGCTATTGAATGCGGTGTCATGCCTGATCACGATACCCGGGAGCCCTGGTTCCTTTGTTATGAGCATTCAGATACAGATATAGACGAAACATTGAACGTTTATGCTGAGATTGTTAAAGAGGTAAAGAAGTGATTGAATAACTCTGGCGGTCGAGTAGACGGCAGTGATCGTCCGCCGTCGTATCGAGACCACCGGGTAACTTGTGAATAGTTGATTAGAAGTGATTGATTAATGTGGTCTCGATACGTCCCTCAAAACGCGGCGGGACTACTCGACCACCAGAGGAAATATAATGTCTAAACTATCTTCCCGGGAAATCATTGACCTCAACAAGGAATACACCTTTTACTCCTGGTCGCATCAGGGACAGGTGAATCCAATCCCGGTGACGCGGGCGGAAGGAGTCTACTTCTGGGATGCAGATGGCAAGCGCTATCTCGATTTCTCGTCGCAGTTGATGAATACCAATATTGGACATCAACATCCCAAGGTCATTAAAGCGATTCAAGATCAGGCGGCGAAGTTGACGTTTACCCATCCCGGCAACGCGACCGAAGCGCGTGGTTTGCTTGGCAAGAAGCTGGCGGAAGTCACGCCTGGCGATTTGAAGAAAACCTTCTTCACCCTCGGCGGCGCGGAAGCGAACGAGAACGCCATCAAGATCGCGCGCTTCTACACGGGACGTCACAAGATTCTCGCGCGCTATCGTTCCTATCACGGAGCGACGCATGGCTCGATGGCATTGACGGGCGATTATCGTCGTTTAGCGGTTGAACCCGTCATGCCAGGTGGAGTCCACTTCCTTGACCCGTTTTGTTATCGCTGTCCGTTTGGGCAGAAGCCAGAGTCTTGTAAGCGGGAGTGTATCTCCCATTTGGAAGAAGTCATCAAGTACGAAGGACCCGACAAGATCGCCGCGATCATCATGGAGGGCGTCGTCGGCTCGAACGGACTCATCATCCCGCCCGATGATTATTGGCCCCGCGTGCGCGAGATTTGCGACAAGTATGGCATCCTCCTGATCTCGGACGAAGTCATGAGCGGATGGGGTCGCACAGGCAAATGGTTCGCCGTGGACAACTGGAACGTCGTCCCCGACATCATCACCACCGCTAAAGGCATCACCAGCGGATACGCTCCGCTCGGCGCGGTGATTGTCTCGGAGAAGATTGCCAAATTCTTCGATGACAAATATTTGTTTGCGGGTCTCACATACAGCGCCCATGCGCTTTCGTGCGCGACTGCATTAGCAACGATTGAAGTCTACGAAGAAGATAAATTAATCGAAAACGCCGCCACTCTTGGAAAATATCTCGGTGAAGCGTTGGAAGACATCAAAGCGAGACATGTCTCCGTGGGCGACGTACGTTGCATCGGCTTGTTCTCCACGATTGAGTTGGTTACGAACCGTGAGACGAAAGAAAGCTTTTCTCCTGCCGTCATGGCAGAGGTGGGGAAGGTCCTGCGCCAAAACGGACTGTTCACCTTCATCATGGCGAACAACATGGGCAGCATGGTCTTCGTAGCGCCGCCGTTGTGTATCACGCAGGAGCAGATTGATGAGGGTCTTGCCATCGTGGAGAAGGCGTTGGAAGTCGCGGATGGGCAGGTTGTTTAAAGTCGAAGGTCAAAGGTTGAAGGTCAAGCGAAATGAAAAACCAAAAACGCATTACTCTGAAAGAGACTGATGTCTTCGATATTCTCTCAGCCACTTGGATTTTGGCTAGCAATGATGAGAACGAAATCATCACTTACGAAGGAATAAAGAATAGACTTAACCTGCCTGCTAATTACAATGTAAAAGAGATTATACAAAGCAGGCGGGCCTTGGAGACTGCTTGCACCTCCCGCGCGCTGCTAATTACAATGTAAAAGAGATTATACAAAGCAGGGGCGAATTATTTCGTAAGAGCGTACCTGCTTCTCGTTTGCGAGAATGGAAAGAAGAAATGCGTACTGGGCGTCATCTGCCAGCATGGATTAAAGATATAGATGACGCCGCCGAAAGAAAAACGGCTATTGAAAGCCTAACGTCCGATGATGTTTTTAGAAGTCAATTTCGGGCTGGAAAAGATTCTCCGCAATCTCCGATAGAAATTATTAATTGGGGTTTGGAGCATATAAACCGATTGAGACAAGCCAACGTAGACGCCAGAGAACAATCTGCAAAACGTTGGGAAATATGGCTTCTTTTCGCCATAAGCATTATCAACGTCATTGTTACGGTGACAGTTGCGTTGTTAAAAAAGTAGTGCAGTCTTTGTTGTTGTCAATAGCGAGTCCGCTTTAGCGGACTTCCACGAACTGAGGCAGGGCTTTAGCCCGCACCG
>DATFET010000226.1:0-3630 GCA_035250835.1 Anaerolineales bacterium | reverse complement strand
CAGCCTCTGCTGCCCTTCGATAGTGGGTGTAAGTTTTTTATGACGGAAAAAGTAGGAGTATGCCCGGGATGCTCCCCGCCCGACGCGGCCGCGCAGCTGATAGAGCTGTGCCAGGCCAAACGTATCGGCGCGGTCCACGATCAGGGTGTTGGCGTTCGGGATGTCCAGCCCGGATTCGATGATCGTCGTCGAGAGCAGGAGATCCGTCTCGCCCGCGTTGAAACGGTGCATGACCGAGGCGAGCTGGTTCTCGGGCATCTGCCCATGACCCACGTCCACGCGCGCTTCCGGGACAAGCTGGCTCAAATGCACTTTCATCGCGTCGATCGTGTTGACGCGGTTGTGGACAAAGAAGATCTGTCCCCCGCGTTCGAGCTCGCGCAGGATCGCCTGGCGCACAAGCTTGGGGGAATACGGTCCCACGTGCGTGACAATGGGCAGGCGTTCTTCAGGCGGGGTGTTGAGATTCGAAATGTCGCGCACGCCGGTCAGCGCCATGTACAGCGTGCGGGGAATCGGCGTGGCTGTGAGCGTCAGCACATCCACTTCGGTGCGCAGCTTCTTGAGGTGCTCCTTATGCGTCACACCGAAGCGTTGTTCTTCATCGATGATGACCAGGCCCAGGTCTTTGAACTGGACATCGGAGGAGATCAGGCGGTGTGTGCCGATCACGATATCGATCTCGCCCTTCGAAAGTCTGTGCAGAATTGAAGTTTGCTCGCGCGGCGTCCTGAAACGGGAAAGCATCTCGACATTGACCGGGAATGCAGCCAGCCTTTGCAGGAACGTCTCGTAATGCTGCTGTGCCAGGACCGTCGTGGGCACGAGGATGGCAACCTGTTTGCCGTCCAGGACTGCCTTGAACGCTGCCCGCAAAGCCAGCTCGGTCTTGCCGTAACCGACATCCCCACACAGCAGGCGGTCCATCGGGCGCGTGGATTCCATATCGCGCTTGATCTCGACCAGCGCACGCTTCTGGTCGTCGGTCTCGATGTAGGGGAACGAATCCTCCAGCTCCTTCTGCCAGGTTGTGTCGGGCTTGAATGCAAAGCCCCTGACCACATTGCGCCGTGCGTACAGGTCCAGCATTTCCTGGGCGACCTGGATGACCGCTTGCCTGACGCGTCCCTTTTTCTCCTGCCACTCCTGCCCGCCCAGCCGGTCCAGCGCAGGGACAGCGCCTTCCGCGCCGATATAGCGGGTCAGCCTGTCGGCTTGATGGACCGGCACATAGAGCTGTCCCCCACCCTCGTATTCAACTGCCAGGAACTCACGTATAAGGCCCTCAAGCTCACGCCGCACCAGGCCGCCGAAGCGACCCACGCCATGGTCGATATGAACGACATAGTCCCCCACCTGCAGGTCGGCATACACAGATTCCGGTGTTTCGGCAACCGGTCGCTGGCGCGTGCGCGGCTGAGGACGCTCCCAGCCGAAGACTTCCGAGTCTGTGATCAGGTGCAGGGAGAGTCCAGGCGTTTCGCCGCGCAGGATAAATCCCTCGGAAAGCGAGGCCTCGACAAACTGGGGTAGGGTTAGTGATTCAGTTGCTTCTGGTTCCCCTTCAGCGGAACGCTCCAGCCAGAGCTCATGCAGGCGATTCGACTGACGAGATATGACAATCACTTCCTCGCCCTTTTCGACAAGCGAAGTGAGATAGTCAACGAATTGTTTTAGCCTGCCGCCGAACCGTTCATCGTGACTGAATTGTGAGGCAATGCCAGCCTCCGCACTCCCGTCGTCTTCCAACTGTGTAGAATATCCCAGCTCCAGGAATGGACGCGAGTTAAAGGTATCCAGCAGGTCAGGCCAGGTGATATAGGGCAGAGGAAAGTCCGGAGAAAGAGTCTCCTCCTGGATGCTTTCATTCCTGAACTTGACCGCCTGCTCCTCCACTTCGGCGACCATGCTTTCCACAACTGAAAGGTCGTCGATCAGCACCAGGGATTTTTGCGGGAGATAATCCAGCAGGCTGGCAGGCTGCTTGTGTAAGAGAGGGATGTGGAACTCGGAATATTCCTGCTCAGATGGAAGTTCATCTGTCCCGGTAACAATATATTCACGGGCGGGCGTGATCAGGAGTGACTCCAGGTTTTCTATGGTCCGCTGCGAGGCAGGATCAAACTTTCGGACCGTTTCGATTTCATCGCCGAAAAAATCCAGGCGGACGGGCAGCTTTTCCGCTGGGACCCACAGATCGAGGATTCCGCCGCGCCGTGAGAATTGTCCCGGCTCGAGGACGGTGTTCGTGCGCTGATAACCGATCTCGATCAGGTGACGCAAAATCAGATCGGGCTGTGCAGTTTGCCCAACGGAAAACTTCTTACAGGCCCTGAGAAAATCGCGGCGCGGCAGCGTGCGCGTCATCAGCGAACGCGCCGAAGTAACAAAGACCGGCGCTACCTGCGGCTTTTGTGCAAACGGCAGATGGTAGGCGGATAAGGCTGTAAGAGTGTGCAGGCGCTCGCGGCGGGTCGTCACCCCCCAGGCAGCCTGCTCATAGAAAAGGGGATTCGGCTCTGCAAAATGGTAGCGCGGCGATTTGACCCAGAACCCCAGCTCATCGAACAGGGCCAGTGAGTGGTCGGCGCGATCGGTGACGAGCAGGATCGGCCGGTTCAGGTCCTGATGCAGCGCGGCAAGGACGGGCAGGCGCGCGGCGCGAGACAGTCCCAGCCCGGGGAGCGGTTTCCCATTCGCCTGGAGCTGTTTCAGTAACCCCTGATATTGCGTGAGTGAGCGTATCCTGTCGAGAAGGATTTCCATAATCTAAAATGATCAGCTTTCGATGGAACCGTTGTATTTGTTCATCGCCGCGTTCAAGCCATTCTTCACGAACTCAAGCGCGCCATCGGCAGCCCGCTCGATGATCTCCGAGAGAGCCTTCATCTCCTCGCGGCTAAAGTTCTGCAGCACATACGCAGCCGGGTCCATCCGCCCCGGTGGGCGTCCAATGCCTATACGAAGACGAGCGAAGTCCTTCGTACCAAGCTGTTCTATCGTGGATGCCATGCCCCCCTGCCCGCCCGGCCCTCCCCTGGGACGCAGACGGATCGTACCGAAAGGGATATCAAGATCATCATGCGCAACCAGCATATTCTCCATGGGCAGCTTGTAGAAGTTAAGCAGCCCCTGTGCGGATTGCCCGGACAGGTTCATATACGTCTGCGGTTTAGCAAGAATCAATTTCCGGTCCTCAAACGCTGCCGTAGTCACGATCGCTTTGGACTGGACCTTCAGCCCGCGGGCGTTCAAACGCACGGCAAGGCGATCGATCAGCATAAAGCCTGCATTGTGGCGGCTGTCGCGATATTCGCGGCCGGGATTGCCAAGACCGATGAGCAGATAAGTGGTTTCAGGAGTCATGCGGAAGTTTCCGTATGTCGAGGGTTAGAAACGGCGAATCCGAAGGATAAGACCCGCCAGGGCAAACATCCCAAGGATGACCAGCGCGCCGCGGCCCAGGCTAAACAGGATACTATTGCTGTTCAGCGAAACGGGGTTTGTCGGCAGTGGCGTCGGGGTTGGGCGCGGCAGATCCGTAGGGGTCGGTGAGGCGGCCAGGAGGAACGGCGTGGGGATGAGAACCGTCACCTCTTCCGGCGTGGACGTAAAAGTCGGCGCAGGTGC
>DATFET010000222.1:0-7845 GCA_035250835.1 Anaerolineales bacterium | reverse complement strand
TACGGACATGGCTACTTTATATGGACCCATACTGATCGTTGAAGACGTCCCCAACGTTCTTGAACTGCTCGAAGTCACATTGCGGTTCAAGGGCTATGCGGTCCTCACCGCGCGCAATGGCGAGGAGGCACTGGAAGTGATAGCACGTCAAAAACCGGTGCTGATCATTACCGATATCCTGATGCCAAAACTGGATGGATATGCATTTGTGCAGAAGCTTCGTCTCAATCCGAAGACCCGACCGATCCCTGTCGTCTTTCTCTCTGCAACCTATGTGACCCCCGAAGATAGGGATTTCGCGCTAAGTCTTGGCGCAGCGCGTTTCATGGAAAAACCCATCGATACCGAGGATTTTTTACTGACTGTTGCGGAACTTGTCACACAGCAGCCCTTCACGCAGCCGCAGCCGCTCGATATGGAGAGGTTCTATAGTGGATACCGTACCCGCCTCGAAGATAAACTGCGCCATAAGAATACGCAGATCGCCCGCGCCGAGCGTCTGCTTCCCTCACTGCCTACGGATCAAAAGCCCGCCTTCGAAGCGCTCTTGAAACAATCCATGCGCGACCGCGATGAGATCCAGACTGAACTATACGATATATACAAAACCCTCGACGAATTGAAAAAATAATGCATCCAACTCTTTCAGAACTCGAACGCCTTGCGCGTGAGGCGGGCGCGATTCTTCGCGCCGGCTACAATAAAGAACATCAGGTCAATTACAAAGGTGTGATCGACCTCGTCACTGAAGTGGATCACCAATCTGAAGCCTTCCTGCTTGGAGAGGTACAAAGTAAATTTCCCGATCACCATATTTTCACCGAGGAGAGTGGGATCATCCAGGGCAATGACGAGCATATCTGGTTCATCGATCCACTGGATGGAACCGTGAATTACGCGCATCACATTCCCATCTTTACAGTATCGATTGCCTATGCATCGCAAGGAGTTTTGGTGCTGGGCGCGGTTTATGACCCGATGCGCGACGAAATGTACACTGCCGAACACGGTAAAGGCGCGTATCTCAACGGCAGGTCATTGCACGCCTCAGCTGCGACCGAACTGCAGAGAAGCCTGCTTGTGACGGGTTTTCCCTACGACGCCTGGGATACCGAACAGGACAACTTCGCCAATTTCATCCATTTTGCGAAACGTTCACAGGGTGTCCGGCGGCTGGGCTCTGCAGCCCTCGACCTGTGCTACGTTGCAGCTGGCCGTTTCGACGGTTTCTGGGAAATATCGCTGAAACCCTGGGATGTGGCCGCGGGGGGACTGATCTGCGAGGAGGCAGGCGCCTTTGTGACGAATGTCAACGGGGACAAGGATTATATTTCACCACCACAGTCTGTAGTAGCTGCCGCGCCTGGGATCCATGCACAGATGCTGAAAGAGCTTAAGTTACGGAGTTTCGGTTGATAAACAGTTCGTAAAGAGTCTGAAACACGGGACAAAAATCAGATGAAAAAGCTCCGTAAATGTGTACAATAAGAGAATTCATCTGAAGCAATGTCAACCGAACCGATACCGATCAGCAAGACTAAGATTATTGTTCCGCATCGCCGCCCGGAACTGCTCTCCCGTACCCGCCTGCTGGAGAGTCTGAAGGTGTTGCTCGAGAACAAACTTCTGCTCCTCTCGGCACCCGCCGGTTATGGCAAGACCTCGTTGATAATCGACCTGGCGAGTCACGTGGACATGCCGGTTTGCTGGCTCTCGCTCGACCTGCTCGACCGCGACCCCCAAAGATTTCTCGCGTACCTGATCGCCTCGCTGGCAGAACGGTTTCCGAGGGTGGGTGAAACCTCCCGTGTGCTGCTGCATCAATTGACATCCATCGAGTCGGATGCTGAGAACATTCTTGTCACGCTTACGAATGAGTTATATGAGCATGCTGAGAATGATTTTCTGCTCATCATCGATGACTTTCACCTGCTCGATGAAGCCCCAATCATCTCTACCCTTCTAAACCGTTTTCTTCAATTGGTGGACGAAAACTGTCACCTCCTGCTTTCCTCGCGCACCCTGCCCGAGCTGGACGATGTCACACTGATGGTGGCGCGTGAACAGGTGGCCGGCCTCAGCCATGTTGACCTGGCGTTTGTGGAGCGCGAGGTCCAGGCGCTGTACGCTCAGAACCACCACCAGCATCTCTCTGACGAAATGGCAGCTGAATTCGTCGAGCAGACCGGCGGCTGGATTACAGGTATGGTGCTGTCCAATATGACGGGAGTGGCTCGTGTATCCGGTGTGGATACGTTCGCTTACCTGGGTCGCCAGGTGCTGGACCAGCAACCGGAGAACGTGCGCCTGTTCCTCATGCGGACATCCCTTCCGGAGGAGTTCAACGCGGATTTCTGTGAAACTGTACTGGGTCCGCTCCATTCTGGACCTCAGAACTGGTACGAACTCATGGGCTTGATCCTGGATAAGAATCTATTCGTCCTCCCCCTTGGCGCAGACGGACGCTGGCTCCGCTACCATCCACTCTTCCGTGAGTTCCTGCAGACCCGCCTCAGGGAGGAGAGTCCGCATGAAGTGCCTTCCATCCTCCAGCGGATGGTCACAGCCTACGAAAAGGCAGGAGAATGGGAAAAGGCATATTTCACCTGTAAGCAATTGAACGACTCGGAAGCACTCGTGAGAGTCATTGAAAAAGCCGGTACCTCCATGCTCCAGGCCGCCCTTGTCACACTTGAGGGCTGGATCAACAGCCTGCCTCCTTCCGTGGTTCGCACCCGCCCGGGACTGATTTCATTACGAGGGCCGCTGCTGGCAATGAAGGGAAATCTGAAAGAATCGAATGACTTGCTGAACAGCGCGGTGTCCAGTTATCGCAAAAATAAGAACGTTCCCGGTCTTGCCCTGGCTCTTGTACGCCGCTCCCATACGCTCCGCCTTTTGGGTCAATATGAAGACTCCCTGAAAGATGTAGAGGAAGCTTTATCGCTGGCAGAAACCGACCTTTCACTTCAGCCTCTATACGCTGAAGCTTTGCGCATCAAAGGATTGAATCTTTATCGTTTGGGGCAATCTCGTAATGCAGTCGCGGAACTTGAGCATTCACTGTTATTGTATACGGAGCTCAAAGAGGCGGGCAGTATTCCAGTACTGCTCGTCGAGACGGCAATGGTTCATGCAGCGGTCGGGAATGTGGAATCAGCCAAGACCTCGTATCAGGAAGCACTGAAGATCTGGAGGATAGAAAAGAATCTCTATGCACAAGCCGACACTTTAAATAATCTGGCTTTTCTCTACCATCAGATTGGCGAGTACGAGCTTGCTTCAGAGACCTATGAAAATGGTGTTGAGTGTGCGCGAGGCAGTCATAATCAACGGGCTGAGACTCTCATTTTTACCGGCATGGGCGATCTTTATTCTGAGATCGAGGAGTTTGACGCTGCTGGACAGGCATATGAACAGGCCGAGGCAATCGCTGCCGGTCTCTCCGGGTTTTTTATTTCTAATTATCTGGTTTTAGCGCGGGCAAATCTTGGGCTGCTTCAAGGAGATCTGGATTCGGCTTCACGAATTCTTAGATCATTTAAAAAGTATCTGAAATTAAATCCATCCGCGTATGAGCGTGGCTTGTGGGCGCTGTTGGAGGGTCGAAGTTATCTTCTAAAACATGAAGTCAAGAAAGCAATTTCCCTATTACAGGAAGGAAAGGATTGCTTTCTGGAGGATGGCAGAGAATCCGAAAGCCAGTGGTGTTTTGTGTGGTTGATGGCAGCCTATGAACAGGCCGGCCAAAGGGAGCATGTCAGGTCCCAGTTCCGTGAACTGATGGCGATGAAGAATAAGTCAACTCACGCTCTTTTGATTACATTACACCAGGCAACCCCCTGGCTCAGCGGATTACAAAATGATCAGGAGATAGGACGGAACCTCGCGGGGTTGCTCGAAAAATCGGCACAGTTGAGTGAAAGGATATTATCAGTT
This sequence comes from Anaerolineales bacterium, assembly GCA_035250835.1. Taxonomy (GTDB): domain Bacteria; phylum Chloroflexota; class Anaerolineae; order Anaerolineales; family Villigracilaceae; genus Defluviilinea. The sequence goes on along the minus strand of DATFET010000222.1, from coordinate 3,906 downwards.
CGAAGAACCCTGCGCCGTCATGCCCAATCCATCCAGCTGCCGGCAGCCAGTCTCACGATCCGGGCATTTGGCCGGGCTGAAGTGAGCGTGAATGGGCGTGTGATTCCCATGTCCGAATGGCGGACCAAATCGGTCAGGGACCTGTTCTTCTATTTCCTGTTCAAGCAGGAGGCCGTGACGAAGGAACAGATCGGAGAGGCTCTCTGGCCCGAGACAGATAATCCGCAGGCTTTGAAGGCGCGCTTTAAGGATGAGATCTATCGTCTGCGCCGCGCGGTTGGAAGAAATGCGATCGTGTTCGACGAAGTCTATTACCGTTTCAATCGCACACTTGACTACGAATACGATGTGGAAGCCTTTGAATCATACCTGATACGCGCACGAAGGGCCCGCGACAATACCCGCCGCATCGAATGGTATCAAAAGGCGGTGGACCTGGTTCTAGGTCCCTACCTGGGCGAAGTGGACGCACTGTGGGTGGTCGATGAACGGGAAAGGCTGGGACAGATCTATGAGTCGGTGCTCGAGGAACTGGCTCGGCTGTATTTAAATGCCAATCAGATGGAACACTGCCTTTCAGTTTGTCAGGCTGCGCTGCTGCAGAACCGCTATAACGAGGGAATCTATCAGATGCAAATGAGAGCTTATGCTGCCCTGGGTGATCGGGCGTCGATTGTGCGCTGTTATCAGCTGTGTAAAACAGTATTGAAGGAAGGCCTTGCAATAGCACCATCCCAGGAAACTGAAACTCTTTATCAGGACTTGACAGCTTGATTGTGGCCGGTATCTAACCGATATATTTACCTGTACAATACCTAAAGCCCCATTTCTTGCGCATAATCAAATTTAATAGGTGTTATAAGGTGGCTGTCTCTGCCAGTATTTTAGTGTAAAGATGTGAATTTTTGCAGCCTGTTTTGCAGCCTGGGGGTAGGTAATATAGGGCAAATCAATCAAACAAAAAGAGGTACTACCCCATGAACAACACCTTCTCCCAGCTTCTGAACAACAAAGTAATGACTCGCCGTTCCCCCTCCGATGGTATGGGTGGCACTCGTCGCTCTCCTTCCGATGGTATGGGCGGAACCCGCCGTTCCCCTTCAGATGGCATGGGAGGCACTCGTCGCTCTCCTTCCGATGGTATGGGTGGTACCCGCTAATTTTTGTATAGGAGAAATGCAATGACCATGCTCACTTTAGACGTTTATTCCGGCTCACCCCTGGGCTACCGCAAGCCTGCAGGAGCACGCAACGGTCTGCATCGCCTGTTTGCGGCGGCCATCGTAAACAATCAGTTCCGCGAGACCCTGCTTCGGGAACCTGAGGCAGCATTGGCGAACGGATACCTGGGCCAGCCCTTTGCCCTGACTGACCAGGAGAAGTCGATCATCCAGTCCGTACGCGCAAAGACCCTGACCGATCTTGCCCAGAAGGTCAATCAGGCGCTGAAAACCATCTAGCGATTGTAAAAGACATCAGTCGCGTAGTTCCAATACATTGCACTGATGTCAGACTGGGTGACGCGGCGGTAATGGGGGCGCAGTGATAAAGGGAGTCACCGTGCCCCGCGTCCGCGTTATGTCATGTTTATGGAAACCTCTTTGAGGAGTTTATTTGGTATTGAACAGGTGCTTGAAACTGGCTTTCAGGCGTTTACTGATTTAATCGCCATTCTCGATTACAACGGATTCGTTCTTGAAGGCAGGCAGGGCAATCTTTCTCCCAAAATCCTTCCGGATGAGGTCTCTCATCGGGAGTTACGCGATATCTTTCCAGCCCCTGCTGCAGACAAACTTGAGCGTGCATTGAATTCCGTGAAACAGACGGGGTTGGCGGCCAGCCTGGAATTTCCACTGTCCATACATAACCATGAATTCTGGTTCGAGGTACGGCTGGCTCCTCTTTCACAAACGCAGGCTCTCCTGACTGCCCGGGATGTCACAAGATGTCATGAAACCGAGTTCAAGATTAGAAGACAGATGGAGCAGCTTTCTGCTCTTCGTTCGATCGATCTGGCGATCGCCTCCGGTCTGGACCTGAGTCTGCTGCTTTCCATGCTGCTCGAACAGGTAGCCGGACTTTTGGGTATTGATGCTGCTTCGGTATTGTTATTGAATCCCAAAACGACCATGCTGGAGTTTGTTTCAGGCAAGGGCTTTCGGTCAAATATCCTTCGGCATACCCGCTTGAAATTGGGCGAAGGCTGCGCCGGCAGGGTCGCACAGGAGCGCAGACTGATCAATGTTCTGGATCTTCAAAATAACAGGATGGAATTCACTCGCTCCCCGCTGTTTGCCGGGGAGGGTTTTATCACGTATTACGGGGTTCCGCTCATAGCAAAGGGACGGGTTTTGGGCGTGCTCGAAATCTTTCAGCGATCTTCTCTTAACCCGGATTCTGACTGGCTGGATTTCCTCAAGACCATTGCGGGCCAGGCTGCGATCGCCATTGATAATGCGATGATGTTCAAGGAACTGCAAATATCGAACATCGAATTGAATCTCGCTTATGATGCCACAATTGAAGGGTTATCCCGCGCACTGGATCTGCGCGATAAGGAAACCGAGGAACATACCCGTCGTGTGACTGACATCACCTTGAAACTGGCCTCTGCTCTCGGAGTGGCGGAAGCGGATAAGGTCCATATCCGACGCGGCGCAATTCTCCACGATATTGGCAAGGTCGCGATTCCCGATCAGATACTGTTCAAACGCGGACCGCTTGTCGAAGAGGAATGGAAGATCATGAAGCAGCATCCAGATATAGCCGTCCAGCTGCTCTCACCGGTCACTTATCTGACGCACGCGCTGGATATCCCTCACTGGCATCATGAAAAATGGGACGGGACAGGCTACCCCGATCAGTTGACTGGTGAACGGATTCCTTTTTTTGCACGCTTATTTGCCTTCGCAGATGTATACGATGCAATGACTTCCGACCGTCCCTATCGGCCAGCCTGGCAGAGAGAGGATGCCTTGCAGTACATTGATAGCCAATCCGGGCGGCACTTCGACCCAAACATCATGCCAGTCTTCATGGAGTTGGCAAACACGCAGGCAATCTAGTGAATAGTCCATGCTGAGATTCTCCATTCTCCAACATCACTTGACCCTCCCCTGATTCTGAATTAGAATTCCTGCCTGCTAGTTATGCCCTCGTAGCTCAGTGGATTAGAGCGCTTGCTTGCGGAGCAATAGGTCGCGTGTTCGAGTCGCGCCGAGGGCGCCTTAGTTGGAGCGGATACACCGCTCCTTTTTATTTCTGAATTGTCATAAGCCATGTCCACGATAAGACCTCAAATCCTTTTGACGAACGACGACGGAATTCTTTCACCAGGGCTTTGGGCTGCGGCCGGCTCCTTGTCCCGGCTCGGGTTTGTGACCGTGACTGCGCCGCGTGATCAAGCCTCCGGCATGGGACGCAGCCTCCCCAGCACCTCGGATGGGATCATCGAGGAGAAGCAGGTACAGGTCAACGGTCAGGAATGGACCGTGTATTCGGTCGGTGGTAGTCCCGCGCAGACCGTTCTGTATGGCGTTTTGGAAATCATGAAGCGCAAACCAGATCTGGTCGTTTCAGGGATCAACTATGGGGAAAATGTTGCAACAGGTGTCACCATCTCAGGGACAGTCGGCGCGGCACTGGAGGGCGCGGCCTTAGGGATACCGTCGCTGGCAGTTTCGCTCGAAGCAGAACCAAAATATCACCTGACGTATTCGGAAGACCTGAGTTTTATCGTCGCGGCAGAGTTCACCTATCGGTTTGCCAGCTTACTCCTGGAAAAGAAATTCCCTGCGGATGTTAGTGTGTTGAAAGTGGATGTGCCGTCCGACGCTACAGTGGACACACCCTGGCAGTTGACACGGGTTTCGCGGCAGCCCTATTATGAGCCGCTTGTCTCAGAAC
>DATFET010000212.1:0-3399 GCA_035250835.1 Anaerolineales bacterium | reverse complement strand
TGCACCTCTGCAGGACGAAAAGTTTTTTAATCAAGTGGAAATTGATCCCGAGGTGCATACACTCGTCTGGCCGAATGGAGCAGACTTTGACCCTGCCACTTTACATGATTGGCCGGAGTATCTGGATGAATTGAAAAAAATGGTGGAGCGTTGGGGAAAAGTCAGTGCGTAAAATATTCCTTCGATACAGCTCGAATATAATCCTCCATGTTTGAGCCACGGATTTCACAAATTTACACGGAATCAGCCGGCCCGGGATCGAAGGTCGGCTTTTTATTAGGAGTTGAATCATGAAGGAGTTCCGAAATCCCCAGGATGTCCACGAGCCGGTCGGCTCGTATTCACATCAGATCGAAGTAAAAGGGAATGAGCGCCTGTTAGTGATTTCAGGACAGGTCGGCATGCGTGAAGATGGTACGATCCCTGATGACCCGTACGAGCAGATCGACATTGCCTTTGAAAACATCATTCGCAACCTGCGCGCCGCGAACATGGATGTGAAAGATCTGATCAAGGTTACGTATTACCTGGTCGGAGAGTTCGACACAGCCAGGCGACGCGAGATTGTCCTCTCCAAACTGCAGGGACATCAGCCGTGCAGTACGCTGATATACGTCGCCGCGCTGGCAAGTCCCGCGTTCCGCGTGGAAATCGATGCCTGGGCCTCCCGCGCGGAGTAGGTATCAAGTTCTAATCAGGAGATGAGATGAAAACTGGCATTGTCGGAAGTGGATTTGTCGGCGCGACTGCTGCGTACGCGCTGGTAATGAGAGGTGTTGGACGCAGGGTACTGCTGGTCGATCAGAACCGGGCGCGAGCGAAGTCCGAAGCGGACGATATCCTGCACGCTGTCCCTTTCGCAAATCCCGTTGAGGTCGCTGCAGGTGATTACACGGACCTGGCCGGGTGCAGGGTGGTGATCGTTTCGGCGGGTGTGGGGCAGAAGCCGGGCGAGACGCGGCTGGAGCTGCTGGGCAGGAACGCACAGGTCTTCAAACAGGTGATCCCTCGCATCCTCGAATATGCCCCGCAGGCAGTTCTACTGATCGCCACCAACCCGGTCGACATCATGACCCACCTGGCGGCGCGTTATGCTGCAGAAGCAGGTGTGCCGTCCAGTCGCGTGATCGGGTCGGGTACAACGCTCGATACGGCGCGTTTCCGTAGCCTGGTCGGACGTCAATTGAAAGTGGATTCCCAGCACATTCACGCCTATGTGTTGGGAGAGCACGGCGACTCGGAAGTGCTGCCGTGGTCACTTGTCTCGGTGGGTGGAATCTCGCTATCGGAGTTTTGCACAGGTCGGGAAATATCCATCTGTGAAGACGACTATGCAGCGATCGACGAACAGGTCCGTCGGGCAGCATATCACATTATCGAGGGCAAGGGAGCGACGTACTACGGCATTGGCAGCGCCCTCGCCCGCATCGTGGAAGTCATCCTGCAGGACGAGCGCTCACTGCTTACTGTATGCACACCTATGCAGGAGGTCGCCGGTGTGAAAGATGTCACCGTTTCGCTGCCGAACCTGGTCGGCGGGGAGGGAATCATCCAGACGTTCTATCCGAAGTTGAGTGAAACCGAGACAGCCGCGCTGAGGAACAGCGCCCAGGTTGTCCGTTCTGTGATCGATCAACTGGAATAGATTTCGATTGAAATAATATCCCTGTTTCGCCTGAATATAAATGCAAAGACATCCGAGGATTTGCTCGGATGTCTCTTGAAAAATCGTCTCGAAGGTTTCGATACGAAGCAGGTGTCTTCATGAAAAAAACCTTCGGGACGGTACTTTTACATCAGGGCTACAAACTCTTCGCGGGTCAGCGTTTCCTGCTGTAAAAGGTATTGTGTGACCCGTTCCATGGCTTCGCGTTTTTCAATCAGAATGCGCTTCGCTTCCGTATAACACTCTTCCAGAATGAGGTTGATGGCCTGGTCCATGGCTTCAAAGGTCTTTTGTCCGGCGCGAGGAGTAGCGAGCGCCTCGACGCCTTCCGCTCGGTTGAACACGCGCAAACCTGTGACGCTCATCCCCAGGCGCATGACCATCTCCTCAGCCAGCTGCGTGGCGACCTTAAGATCGTTGGATGCGCCGCTGGTGATATCTCCACAGAAAATTTCCTCAGCCACGCGTCCGCCCATTAGGCCGGTGATCTGCGCAAGCAACTGATTGCGGGACATCAACATGTTGTCCTGCTCAGGCAGGGACATGGTGAAGCCTCCCATCTGTCCACGCGGGATGATCGTAATCTTATAGACCGGGTCGGAATGTTCCGTACAATGCATGACGACCGCATGTCCTGCTTCATGATAGGCGATTGTCCGCCTCTCCTTTTGGTTCATCACGCGGTTCTTCTGTTGGACGCTGCCGATCAGGTTTTTCTCCACAGCCTCCTGGAAGTCCAGGACGCCGATCTCTTCATGCCGGTTACGGACCGCCAGGATCGCGGCTTCATTGACGATACTGGCGAGGTCGGCTCCCACCAGGCCGGGCGTGGATTTCGCGATATCCATGAGGTTCACGTCTGAAGCAATTCGCCGGCCGTCGACGTGGACCTTCAGGATATCCAGGCGGCCCTTAAGATCCGGGCGCGGTACGTTGATGCGGCGATCGAAGCGGCCTGAGCGGGTCAGGGCCGGGTCGAGGACGTCCACGCGGTTGGTCGCGCCCAGCACGATGATCCCCTCTGCGCCGGTAAATCCATCCATTTCGACGAGCAGCTGGTTGAGAGTCTGATCCTGTTCCATCTCGCCGCCGCCGCCGCTGGAATTCCGCCTGCGGCCGGCGGCATCGATCTCATCGATAAAGACGATGCAGGGCGCCTTGGAACGGGCCATCTTGAACAGTGACCGCACCCGGCTTGCACCCACACCTACGAACATTTCGACGAACTCAGAGCCTGCCGTGCTGAAGAATGGAACGCCCGCCTCGCCCGCGATGGCTTTGGCAAGCAGGGTCTTGCCGGTGCCCGGGTCGCCGACCAGCAGAACGCCGCGCGGCATACGCGCGCCCATCTGCTGGTACTGACCGTTATCCTTGAGAAAATTGACGATATCCGCAAGCTCTTCGCGGGTTTCGTCCACGCCGGCGACATCCTTGAATTGGATGTTGGGGATCTCCCCTTCGGTAAATTTTTTGCGGCTGGCCGTCATTCCGCCTGTGACGCGGGTGATCCCGTAAATGATCAAGCCCATCATCGCCAGGCTCATAAAGATGTCTGTGCCTCTACCCTCGCGAAGAGAGTTGGGCTCCCTGATTTCATACTGAAGACTGGCAAGGTCGGCCTCACTGACCCCCAGGAAGCGCATCTGCTCCAGGAACGGTGAGGCTGTGTCGCGCAGGGTCGTATGTTTAGACCCGTCCTTATAATAAAGAGTTACCAGGCCGTTGAGCCGTGA
>DATFET010000211.1:0-8054 GCA_035250835.1 Anaerolineales bacterium | reverse complement strand
GGATCGGTTGCGATTGCCACCCGAAAACCACGAGCTAGCGCCCACTCGACCAGGGAGGCAGCTTCTGCTCTTTGCTTCGTCAGCGAGCCAAGCGTCGGAAAAACGTTATCATAAAAGTCATCAACAAATTCATCGAACTCCTCTTTCGAAATACCCACTGCAGGGATAAAACTGGATTCAAAGACTTCCTGCAAAGTATGCGTTGGGTCTTCACTTTCGTTCATCAGGTTCGTACCGCTGATCAAAGCGGTCAGCATCACCTCAGGTGCCACGCGCCGCGCCATATGCCCTTCAAGTGCATGAAAGTATGCCGGGCCAAATGAATCCAGGTTGGTATCGAGTAAAGTGTCATCCAGGTCGAGCAGCAGTGTAAGTTGCATAGGTTTCCGAGTCAATGACCACTCCTGATGGAAGGGTCATGATTTGATTTCAAATTTAAATGGCAAGGCGTGACATTCCCCACAACCGATATGCGGCTCTGTCACATTCCGTTTGGTCTTTTCACAATAGGCTGATATCTGAACTCGTTTTTGGAAAAGAGCCTGGGCTGGTCTTCCAACCGTTGGGTTTAGATTGAGGAATTCACAGGCGTTGGCGCGGCTGATGGCCGGCACAGGACATGTGTTGCATAGGTCGGGTGTCCAGCGCTGACCCGCCGTTTTGAGCAAGCGGCATTCCTCCGAATTTCTGCCTCGGTAATAGTCACCATAGAAATAAGGGCATTCGATACCCGCAGGAGTTTTCATAGGTGGAATTATAGACCTCTATGCTGCCGCCTGTCTCATTAATAAGGTAACTATTAACATCGATCTTACAGTTAACGTCAATCCCAAACCTGAGAACTGCAGCAGCACCCTGTGAACAAACAATCAGCGAGTGACCTGTCGATTACCCAGTGCCACTTGCTTATGGATCAACCAGCTATCGCGCGGTCTCTGCCGATCTGTCAAAACTACACACGAGTGACGTATTCGCCCGTCTCGGTATTGACGCGGATCGTATGCCCGACCTTGACGAATTGCGGACAGTTTACTTCCAGCCCTGTCTCAGTTTTCACTTTTTTGGTAACACCCGTGGCTGTGTCACCACGGATTGCAGTTTCGGCCTCGATAACTTTCAGCTCCACTGAACCAGGGATTTCGACATCGAGCGGAGCTCCCCTGTAGAATGTCAGTTTGACTTCCATGCCTTCCTTTAGAAAGGGAGCCTTATCGCCCAGCACATCGCCTTTGATTGCCGGCTGTTCGAAAGTTTCATTGTCCATGAAATGGTAGAACTCACCATCACTATATAGATAGGAGACATTATGGAAATCAAGGCTTACATCCTGAACAGACTGTCCTGAGTTGAAGGTGCGTTCAATATTGGCACCGGTCTGGAGATTGCGCGCTTTGATGCGGATATTTGCATTGCCGCGCCCGGTTTTATTGTGGCTGTAATCCAGCACTTTGTAGAGGCTGCCATCCAATTCGAAGGTGACGCCTTTGCGAAGTTCATTTACGTCGATCATGCCTGCACTTTCCTTGTTGTGTAGAGAGTAGATTGAAGCGGCGGGATTATACTACAAGAGATTGGAGACAGGCGAGAGCGGGTCAATGTGCTGCCTCGGAAGCAGGGTCTTCACGCAGGAGCTGGACTGCATGAGGCAGGACAGGAATTACCACCTGCAGATTCTCCACTGCTCCTTTTGGGCTGCCGGGCAGATTAATGATCAGCGTTTTCTTACGAATGCCGGTCACAATGCGAGAGAGCATCGCATGAGGCGTGATCTTCAGGCTCGCGGCACGCATTGCTTCCGCCAGGCCGGGCGCTTCCCGCTCGATGACAGCGCGGGTCGCTTCGGGAGTGACATCCCTCGGCGAAAAACCTGTGCCGCCGGTGGTAAGGATCACATCCATTTCGGCGCTGTCTGCCCACGAGATGAGCAGGTCGCGCAGAGCGGATTCATCGTCGGGGAGGAGAGCCTGCCGGGTCACAGACCAGCCTTCCGTCTGGACGAGGCGTACAAGCGCGGGACCTGAGGCATCCTCCCGTTCGCCGCGCGCCGACCGGTCCGAAAGCGTCAATATCCCAAATCGTATCGTCATAAGAGTTCTTTTCCCAACAAGCGGACGGATTCCATAGGTTCCCAGCCCCGCTGGCGGTAATACGTTTCAACCTCCATGTTATCTTGTGTAACCAGCAGGTAACTTTTGAGACACCCCTTGACGCGCAGCCGCGCTTCGACCTCATCCATCAAGCGGGAGCCAATGCCCTGGTGACGAAATGCTTCATCCACGGCCAGGTGGTAGATAAGGCCGCGACGACCATCGTAACCACCAATGACCGAGCCTACGATCCCGCCTTCTGATTCAGCGACCAGGAAGAGGTCCGGGTCGCGCGAAATCTTCTTTTCGATCTCAGCCGGGCTGTCGGAACGCCCGACGTGCACTCCCCTTTCAATAGACGACCACAGTTCGAAAACCTGCTGGTAATCTTCCGGGAACTGGAATTGGCGAATTTGGATTGGGGATGCCACTGCGTCAAGACTGTTTCAATATGCTGATCAAGTCATCCGGCATGAAAGGCTTGAGGAGAAATGCATCAGCGCCATATCGCAGACATTCATCCCTCATGTTCAAACCGGAGGTCATGACAATGCGGATATTGGAGGATGCTTGGTTTTTTCGGATCGTTTCCAGGATCTTCATACCGCTTTGTTCCCCGAGGTGCACGTCCATAAAGACCGCCTGAGGCTTTTCACGCTCGACAGCCGCGGCAACATCGGAATCAGCATCGAGTGCCAACACTTCATACCCTTCCATATTGAGAAGGGTTTTCAACAGCGAAACCATAGTGGCGTCATCTTCTGCGAGAAGTATCTTTGCCATTTGCCTTTGTCGTCCTCGACGTTGCTGTTTTGCGGGGTTTTGAGCTTTTCTTTGTACTTGAAGGTTTTTTCGCCTCCAGGGCAGATCTTATGACGTCATCCACCGTCTCGACAAAAATGAACTTCATGGATTTCTTGATCTCCTCAGGCACATCATCCAGGTCCTGCTCGTTACGCTTCGGCAGGATCACGGTGCGCAGCCCGTTTCGATGGGCAGCCAGCACTTTTTCCTTGATCCCGCCTATAGGAAGCACCTGACCTCTCAACGTGATCTCCCCCGTCATACCCACCTTGGGCTTGACTTTGCGGCCCGATACCAGTGAGACCAGGGCGGTTGCCATCGTCACGCCGGCGGAGGGACCGTCCTTCGGCTGCGCGCCGGTCGGTATATGCAGGTGGAAATCGGAGCGATTAAAGAATTCCGATTCAAGCCCCAGCTGTTTTGCGCGCGAGCGGACGAATGAGAGGGCGGCACGCGCCGATTCGTTCATCACATTCCCGACCGAGCCGGTCACCTGAAAACCTTTTCCGCCGGGCATACTTGTCGCTTCCACAAACAACACATCACCACCATACGGTGTCCACGCCAGCCCGGGCACAACGCCGGGGATCGAGATGCGCTGGTTGAGCTCTTCGCTGCTCTGATAGATCGGATGCTCAAGATACTCTTCCACGATCGCCGGCGTGATCTCTGTGGCTTTGAGTTTTCCTTCAGCAACACGCGTGCCCACTTTTCGGCAGATCGCGCCGATCCGCCGTTCGAGACTGCGCACACCTGCCTCCCTCGTATACTCACGGATCAGCTTGCGCAAGGCATCATCGGTGAAACTGACTTCCTCCACATGCAGACTGTTTTCTCGGATCTGGCGGGGGATCAGGTAGCCTTTCGCAATCGCAATTTTTTCATTTTCGGTATAGCCCGAAAGATAGATGATCTCCATGCGGTCCCGCAAAGGCCCGGGGATCGTTTCGAGTGTGTTCGCCGTGGTGATGAAAAACACCTGCGAAAGATCGAAAGCCACCTCGAGATAGTTGTCGCGGAACTCGCTGTTCTGTTCAGGGTCAAGGACTTCCAACAGGGCAGAAGCCGGGTCTCCATGAAAGTCGAACGTGAGCTTGTCAATTTCATCGAGCATAAAAACGGGGTTCTTGGACTCTATCCTCCGCAGCGCTTGCAGGATTCTTCCGGGCATGGAGCCGATGTATGTGCGACGATGTCCGCGGATCTCCGCTTCATCACGGACGCCTCCGAGCGAGGCGCGCACGAACTTCCGTCCCATAGCGCGCGCGATGGACTGCCCCAATGAAGTCTTGCCAACACCTGGAGGACCCACGAAACACAGGATCACGCCTTCGCGCTCGCGACGGATCTTGTCTTCAGACGGCTGTTTGATCTCATCCTGTCGGTCGATACGCAGTTTGCGGATCGCCAGAAATTCGAGAATCCGCTCTTTGACATCCTCCAGACCGTAATGGTCTGCATCCAGGATCTCGCGAGCATGGGCGATCTCAAGGCTGTCGGGAGTGGATTTCGACCAGGGCAGCGATACGAGCCAGTCCAGATAGGAGCGGATGACCCCGTACTCAGCCGCGGCGCTGGGCAAGCGGGACAGGCGTTCCAGTTCACGCCTGGCCTGCTTTTCAGCCTCCTCCGGCATCTTAGCCTCTTCCAGCTTTTTGCGGAATTCCTCGGCCTCGGCAGCCTGTTCGTCCTTCTCGCCCAGTTCCTTCTGGATGGCCTTCATCTGCTCACGCAAAAAGTATTCCCGCTGGACCTTTTCGATCTCACCGCGAGCCTCGTTCTGGATCTTCTGACCCAGCTGCAGCACTTCCGCCTCGCGCACGAGCAGGCCGATCAGCTTCTTGAGTTTATCCGCCACTGAATTGATCTCGAGGATTTCCTGTGAATCCTTGATATCCATGCGCTGGAAGTTCGCGATCGTATACGCAGTCTGAAGCGGATCCTCCACCGAGGTGATCGAACCCGCCAGTTCCTCGGGGAATGAAGGAATCATTTGAGTGATCTGCTGGAACTGGTCGCGCGCATTACGCGCCAGCGCATCGATCTCGAGCCCCTCCTCGACGACCTCCGGAGCGAGCTCGATCCGCGCTTTGAGATAAGGTTCCTCCGAGACAAACTCGCCCAGGCGGAAACGGTCCATGCCTTGCACGAGCAGGCGGATGGTCCCATCCGGGGCGCGCAGCAATCGGTGGACAATCGCAACTGTCCCAACTTTGTACAGGTCATTCGGACCGGGCGACTCAAGCTCTGGATTTGTGCTTGCCAGCAGGCCGACAAGCTTATCCCCACCGACGACCTCGTCCACCAGCTTGATCGAGCGCGGCTGTCCCACCGTCAGCGGGACGGCTGTCTGGGGGTACACAACAACCCCGCGCAGCGGAAGGATCGGCAGTATCTCAGGATATTTGGTTGAATTCGTGGTCTGGGCAGAGTCGGTCTCGTTCGAAATATTTTCCCTGCTGAGAGTTTTTGAAAACATGGAGGGAACGATCATGGACAACAATTCATTCTCGTCATCATCGTTCCATTGAAGGATATCTTGAAGGCTGGTTTGCCAGCGCGATGCAGGCATGTTATTTATTCCACCTCGATCTGTTTTGCTTGTTTTTTAGGAAGGATGATTGTTAAAAACCCATCTTTATAATGGGCAGAGGATTCCTCGACGTTGATGTCGGATGGTAAACCTATGGCAATCTCGAATTTTCCGAAGCGTATCTCCATTTGATGATAGGCGCGCCGCTCATTTTGATCCAAACGGTTTCCACGGATGAGTAATACCTGCTCCTCGACCGTCACCTCGATATCCTCCTCCCTCACACCTGCGATTTCCAATTTGACAATCAGATTCGCATCGGCCTCATACACATCTGTCGGGGGTGTCCACACATTAGAGTGGACCGGCCAGCGGGATGCCAGGAGGACATCCCTTCGGGTTTCCATAACATTCGTAACCGGCTTTCTTATAATGGTAGGCATACTCTGCTTGCTCCTTACACTTTCTTCCAAATACAGAAAATCAGTGAGAACAGTCTCACGATTTTAGCGGCGCATTCACAGCGATGAAAAATCAGGCGTTGGTTCCCGGCAAATTATACTTCCAATAGTTCTTGCCTGGTGAGAAACGCAGCCTGAGATCACAAATCTGTGAAATTTTACATTTTACCCAAAAATTGATTACAGGAGGATGACGGAGTCGCCTAAAAACAAGGATGGGAGGTATCGTAAGAGCTCATGAGATGTACCAGGTCTCACCGCTTCTTTGTTTTGAAACTGCATTTTTATTATTCTGAAAATCATTTATACTCATGATATTCACGTCGCGGGATAGATGTATTCTCAACCGTAAACACATATGCATTACAGCGTAGTTTCATGTCCTGTTTCAGCTTCCAATTATAAGGAGAAATAATGCTTATGCGACAGTTAGGAATTTTATTCATCTTTATTACTCTTGTCTTCAGCGCATCCTGTGGGCCAGCCCCCACACCCATTCTCATATACCTGCCAACTGGCACAGCCACATCAACTGTCCTGACTGAAACTCCACAACCAGCGCCTGTGGTCACAACAGTTGTCCCTCTTACAGATCATTTGATGACACCAGCAGCAGTCACACCCCTGCCCGGGCATCTGGTCTATGACGTGGAGTCGGCCAGAAGAGCTGCTCCCTACGGCGATTCATACAAGGTCAATCTCCTCGAGAGGCCTTTCCTGCAGAATATGAAGTACACTCCGGACCTGGATATTGTTACTTTCAACCTGAGCGAGGACCAGGACTGGTATTATGTTTCCATCGAGTTGAGTGGGGATAATCCCAACAATTCATTGGGGATCAATTATGGTGTCGAAATCGACCTCGGTACAGATGGTTTTGGCGATTTTCTGATATGGGCAAAGCCGCCCTACAAAACCGAATGGGAGACCAGCACTGTACAGGTTTATTCTGATTCAAATCATGATTCCGCCGGAGTCTCCAGCTCCCGATCAGACGCGGTGTTCAACGGAAATGGGTATGATACACTGGTCTTCGACGGCCCAACCAGCCAATACATCCAGGCTGCTGACCCTGACCTGGCCTGGGTTCGTACCAGCGCAGATCCACGGGCGGTCGTTCAATTCGCGTTCAAGAAATCTCTCACGGGTCCGGCCTTCATGCTGGGGATTGTGGCTGATGCCGGTTTAAAGGATGTCTCCAAATTCTCTTATAACGATTATTTCCTGGAGGCTGAGGCAGGCTCTCCGTTGCGAAGCGGGCAATATTATCCTTTGGGTGTAGTCTATGCTGTGGATAACACCTGCTGGGAAGCCTATAACATGCAGAATTTGGGTTTTATATCCAAACTATGCTCTTCTTCTGAAGCTCCAACCACCAATCGACCACAGAATGATAACTCTCCATCTTCAACTCTCTCCTACCCCTGAGTCACTTGCTGAGTCCCTCCCAGTAAAAGCAAATAATCAGCACACGCGGCCACCATCCCGATCATACATGGAAGAAACCGACAGTCCACTTTGCTGCAGCGGAGACAGTTTGGAGGAGGAGGGATGGTAGCTCACCGTATGACCCCCACCCTACCCTCCCCCTAAATGGGGGAGGGTGTTTGCCAGGGCAGGTGCTCCACCAGCCAACAGCCCGATGTACGTCTGCCGGCGTGACTCGAAGGCATCGAAGTAATAGGTTCCGCTCGTGCCGCTGTCCAAATCGGCAGTGGATCCCAGGCGCAGGCGGTCGATGCGCCGCGTGTCGTTGTCGATGCCGGTTATAGGCAAAGGAAGCAATCATCACAATTCTCATTCTTGATTTGCCTGAATCAATAAGTTAATTCTGGTAAATCGAACTTACATCATACTCCCAAATTTCATAACGGTCACAAAGAATATTGGGGTGATTAGGTTCACAAATCGTTGCCGCTATTTTGCTGCCATCAGGAGACCAGGCGATACGACTAAAATCTCCAGAAACTAGTGGATATACTTTACCTGACTCAATCGAATACAACCAGATTCCATGCCTTCTTATGAGTCCATAATCACCGATAAATGCAAGCCATTTACTATCGGGAGACCAAGTTAGTCTAAATGGATCATATATCTTGCCCACAACGGGGTATGGTTTTTGTTCAATAGGATCCATGAAAAAAATCTTGTATTCACCATCAGAAC
>DATFET010000208.1:0-3337 GCA_035250835.1 Anaerolineales bacterium | reverse complement strand
TTAGCTGGTGCAGCCCTTCAAAGTTCTCTTGACCGGAAGAAGCGACGATAACTTGGCGATCCAAATCCATGATTTCAGTCGGTATCCCGCTGGCTGTATGAAAAGAATCGAGGATTTGTTGAAGATCAGGGATATCAACCAAGTCCGAAAATCGATATTTCATCAGGCTTCCTCAAGCATTCCAAATCAAAAGGAGTTTCCGATCTTCAGTGAAGACTGTTTTGATCATCAATCTTGATTCCCAATCGATTCTAACCGAGAACTTCTTAATACATTCATCCGGCCGGGTCCAGCCGCAATCGACAGCCGAAGTGTGATTTCCACTTCCCTCATCACATTGTCCACACATCCAATGATTCAAATTAAAGCAGATTCCAGATCAAATGAGGGCATAGCCACAGTGAGCAAACCAAGCGTGAATCTCTTGGGGCGTAATCGCAAACAGGGCTTGCTGGAGGGCTTCGATCAAATCTGGAAAGGTTCTGGCCTTGAGGCGACGCAAGATGGTCTTGACCTTCGACCCGGCCACTTCGATGGGGTTGAAGTCAGGGGAGTAAGGTGGCAGATAAATCAAGTGTGCACCACAGGCTTGGATCAACTCTTTTAGCCCGGCGACCTTGTGAGCGGAAAGATTGTCCAGGAATAAAATATCACCCGCCTTGAGAGTAGGAACGACACATGGTTGGATATAGCCATAAAACAGCGTGCCATTGACAGCGCCCGACAGAACCAGCGGGGCCGTGATCCCGGTCCAGCCGATCACCGCCAGGGTTGTGGTTTGTGGCCCCGACGGTTGCGGCGTAGAGTCTACCACGCGCTGATCCGATGCGGCGCGCCCAGACAAGCGCGTCAGGCTCATATTGACGCTGGATTCATCCAGAAATTTGAAGCGTTCCACCTCCAGTTCGGCGACTGCTTTTTGAAACAAGCGGCGCTTCCGTTTCACTGC
This sequence comes from Anaerolineales bacterium, assembly GCA_035250835.1. Classification (GTDB taxonomy): domain Bacteria; phylum Chloroflexota; class Anaerolineae; order Anaerolineales; family Villigracilaceae; genus Defluviilinea. Next base: position 2,388 of record DATFET010000208.1, on the reverse strand, counting down.
CGGTGTGTCCCGCTGGCTGGCATGGAGCGACTTTTTTTTCGCGGCAACTGGAGCCGCACCAATTCGCGGTACAGCATACTCGAATTGGATTTGATCTTCGTTTTTTGTTCCACCACCTCACACAACTCCTGCAAGGTCGCATCCGGCTGCGCTTTCACTGCCGCACGGATGACCGCTTCGGCTTCTGCCAGCTTGCGGGCTGGTCCTCCAGTGTGGGGCAGCGGTGCACATCTACCCATCCGTCGTTTTCGTGCGACCCAACGCTCGATACTTGGCTCACTGACTTTATATCGCCTCGCTGCAGCTGGAATAGTACACTCGCCGTTTTCTACACTCGCTACTACGCGTTCACGAAGATCAACTGAATAGGCTTTCATACCACCAATTATGCCCTCAATTTGTTAGGAATTTGCACTAATATCCTTTGATACATAGAGATCTCCTCAATCTTTCACAGGTGGCGTGTTATTTCACCCCACGCTAAAGCTGTTCAATCTTTCTTTATTTCTTGATTTCAACCGTTGTTTGAATTGCACAGTTCGAGGGATGTATTATCTAGCGCAAATTATGATCAGATTGATTTCGACCATACCTGTCCGAAATCGAGAATAACGCAACACGTCCTGGATGTCATCAGATAAGCGAGGAAATTATGCTCCGCATTTTGAGGAGCTTTTTCTCACGCAGATGGAAATCACAGCTCAAACAAATCCGCCTTTTTACGTATACGGGCTGAGAAAGAATCTCGATTACAATTTCTGCTGATATAAGGTGCGAACTTTAAACGCGCGATAGGAATAAAACAGAAAATCAGCCAGAAACATCATCTGCCTGAAAATAGCAGATGACAGCCCTAATTAGATCGAGGTATGTTATGAACCAACCATCAATATTTATTACGACCAAAGATGCACAGAAACTCCGGAAACTCATTCGGGAAGCTTTCCATTCCGAGTATCGCGGCAGTGATTACCTGAAGAAGCTAGCCGAGGAAATGGAAAAAGCATTTGTTGTGAATCCGGATCAAATCCCCGCAGATGTAATTACCCTGAATTCGACAGCACGCCTGGTAGATCAAGAAACGCAGGAGGAGATGGTCTATACCCTTGTGTTTCCTGAAGATGCTAATGTTTCTCAGGGGAAGATATCAATTCTGGCACCCATTGGGACCGCGATGCTGGGTTATAAAGTGGGAGATACATTTGAATGGGATACGCCGGGAGGGAAGCGCACCCTTCGTGTCAAAGAAATTCTCTACCAGCCGGAGGCATCTGGAGATGAGCAATAGATAGGAAAGCCTTCTCCTTGCTCACCATGATGCACTAACCTAAATCTTAAATTTGTAGAGCCTCAGCACAAAGCTGAGGCTCTACTTTCACTGGAAGTAAACCCATCCAGCTTGTAACCGAATTATCACTTCCAGACTGCTTTATTGCTACTTCCGAACCGACAGCTGTCCCGGGTAGAGTTTTGAGTGTGTGGTAACCGTCAGGTCATCGTGGAGTTTTGGTAGTACGAAATGCGCAATTTGAAACGGCTTGGTTGGATCCATCGTCCATTGGGATAGACTTGGAGTTGCTGGGTGTGCGCCTCAACCGTGATTTTGACATAGGGAAAGCGTACGCGACGTGCAACTTTCACCGACTCGCCCAAGATGTCCACGGATCCATGAGCGGGCACCCTGCGAAGGAAGGTGATTTTGCCTGCGCTCAGCGGAATGGATTTGAGATCCAGCGAGAAGTGTGCGGGCAGTTTCTGGATGCGTTGGCTGCGCCGCTACAGGGAAGGTGTCCGAAAACCCAGGTTCTGATGCACATGCTGGTCATTGATACTCAGGAGCAGTCGCACCTCACCTGGACGGCTACAGGGAGGCTGCAACAAGCGAGGTTGGAACCAACCGTTGAAGTTTTCCACCGAGCCCGTCTATTGCGGGCTGGCCTCAGGGATGACAACGGGTTCGACGCCCAGGCGCACGACCCAGCGGATGACCCGGTTGAGGGAACGAGCCTAGCGTCCTGGGCGTCGAACTGGCGGCCATGGTCGCATGCATCAGGCAGGTGAAGACCTGATCCAGGTCGTTTCCAGCGTGAAATTCGGCGTAGACGGCCTGATCCAAGTCGTCTTGGCATAGGTAGAAATAGGATTGGGTCTTGGCGCGGGTGAGCTAGCGTGGACCGAGCCAATCGAGCTGATGGACGGGCTGGGTGTCAGGGGTCTGGGGAGCGGCGGATCGGTGTGAAGCCCCGCTTTGGAAGCTCTTCCCGAATGGGGGCTGCACCGATGCAGGCAGAGTGCGCTCGGCTCAAGTCATACAGACCCTCGCCGCCTGCCTGGAGATAGCGCTGCCCCCATTCCTGCACCCCAGCCTCGGACCGCTGTACGGGACGA
>DATFET010000200.1:0-2404 GCA_035250835.1 Anaerolineales bacterium | reverse complement strand
GGTTTGGATACAGTTGCAGCCAATTTAGCCTCCTTTAGTCTTGCCCTGGGCGCTGCCATTCTGTGCAGAGTCGAGCGTAATTAAAGATAGGTGGCAGTCGAAGGGTGGTCTATTACCGCTTATTTCCTTAACTAAATTTCTGTGGAACAAACTGAAGACCAGGGGATCAAATTTTGATTGGGAAATGATGCGGCACTACGCAGGATTGTACGCCAAAGGATGCCTGATTGCAAATAAAAAAGGAGAGACCCTGCTGGCCTCTCATGTAGAATTCATTTTACAGATTTAGTCACAACATTAGGGCTCATTCGTTATGAACCTTCCCTGCTTCTCCTCAGTGCATCCTCGATGAACATCTTCCAGATGGGATAGTCCTCTTCATCCCAAATCTTATGCAGGTCTGCCATTGCATCATCGGCTTCCCAGCCTTGTCTTAGAATCCGATGCGTGGCAATGAACGCGGTTGCCCTGAAATTTGCCTGGCATAGATCTCCTCGAACATTACTTTACCTGGACATATTTCCCGTTGGTCATCTTTTGCAGATCTTCAGTTTTCATTTCGAAGATCGCATTGGGAGTTCCTGCCGCTGCCCAGATGGTTTCATATTGGAGGAAATCTTCGTCAAGGTAAGTATCCATGATCAGGAGATGACCGATGGGAGGCACGCCTCCAATCACGAAGCCGGTCACTGCCCGGACGAAATCGGCGTCGGCGCGGCTGATCGGCTCGCCTGCGTACTCGCGGATGCAATTCTCGTTGACGCGGTTCGCCCCGCTGGTCAGGACCAGGATCGGCTTGCCTGATTCCTTTCCTTTGAAGATCAATGACTTGACGATCTGACCCAGTTTACATCCGGCTCGATCGGCAGCCTCCTGGGCGGTGCGCGTGGATTCAATGTGCTCGATCACTGTGTAATCAAACCCAAGCGCTTTGAGCTGGTCCTGTATTTTTTGGGCGGAAGTGGAGAGGCTTGTCATTTCCAAAGGGCGGCAAAATATAGACAGGTAAACAAGTCGATCTTATTATCTCCATGTTTACCTGTACCTTTGTGGAACAGCGAGTGACGCCGATTATATCAGGACAATCCTGAATTATCTACGGATATAGCGAATCTGCCAGAGCACCCGCCAGGTTTTTCCTTCATCATCAGAACGTTCCCAGTTCCAGTTGAATCCCTCAGGCTGGATGTCGTACCAGATCATCCTTTGCCTGCACTTCTCCGCGCGGACAATCGCATGGCGGGTCAGGATCATCTGTCCATTCTCGAACCCGCCCGTGAAATCGAGATACGTGCCATTGTTATCCACCCAGGTCTGGCACCAGGCTTTGCGCTCGGGGTCATAAGATGAAAAACTCAACCCGTGCAGGTCAGGCGCAACGAAATCCTCCTGAACAATTTTCCCATCCAGGATTCGCGTGACGGTATTTGTTCCCTTTCCGTCTTCTCCCCAGGTTGCATCCCAGCTGCCGAGCCAGAAATCGAATTGGTTTTCAGGCTGCGTATCCATATGGTCCTCCGTAACCGCAAAAATGAGTGGAGCGACATTTTTTGTCGCAGTACGTTCCAGCAATATCTTATAATCTATCACACTGCAAAACGAACTCTCTCATTCTCAGGAACTGTTTTTGGAGACTTATGACTGAACAGCAAAGAAAGATCTATCAATCAGAAGGGGATCGATATGAAGCTCTGGTTTCACGTGAGGACTATCTGGGGAACATTCCACGCGCAATCGACGAAATCGTTCATGTGGATGGATTGGATGTCTTCGACCTCGGCGCAGGGACGGGCCGTCTCACGCTGCTGCTTGCGCCGCGCGCCCGGACCATTCGGGCTTTTGACGCATCCGCAGAGATGCTGCGCGTCTGCCGTGAGCGTCTGGTCGCCAGCGGCCTCTCCAATTGGCAGGTGGAGGTGGCAGACCACCGTCAGCTGCCTGTCCAGGATCATTCTGCTGACCTGGTGGTCTCAGGCTGGAGTGTGAGCTATCTGGCGGTTTGGAACCCACAAAACGGGGAGGCTGAGCTTGACAACTGGTTAGCAGAAATGAAACGCGTCCTGCGCACGGACGGCACGATCATCCTGTTCGAATCGCTGGGGACGGGGAATGAGTCGCCCATTCGGCTGGAACACGTCGAGTCCACGTATCGCTGGCTGGACGCCAATGGCTTCGCAAACAAATGGATCCGCACCGATTATCGATTCGAGTCGCTGGACGAAGCCGCTGACCTGGCTGGATTCTTCTTCGGCGAGGAAATAGCCGATCGGATCCGCGAGAACCGCAGTGTCATCCTGCCCGAATGTACGGGGGTTTGGTGGAGGAGAGTATAATACGCACAGTGAAGGCAATATGACCTAAAAATCTATCTATTTCTTTTATGACCCAATAGAAGCATTGGCGA
>DATFET010000198.1:0-8793 GCA_035250835.1 Anaerolineales bacterium | reverse complement strand
TACAAGTATCGACTACTTGCCTATAACCTGACAACCGCCCTGAACAACCGCCCCAATGGCTATCACCCCGATGCATTGATTTTTCGATTCATCAACAACAACGACACCGGGAAGCGCTTTATCACCCGCCACGGTGAAGGTGTGACGCGGGTTGCCACTGCACTCTTGCTCACCCTGCCCGGCGTTCCCCTGATCTACACAGGAGACGAATATGGGCTGGAGTTTGAGCCGTACCAGCAGTTGGAGACCCTTATATTCGAGGAAGAGTATCCCGGGCTGCGTGACTATCACAAGAAACTGATCTCTCTGCGGAAAGCCCTGCCCAGCCTGCATTCACGGAACTGGCAGCTCATCGAACCGGATGCGGTTCCTCAGGCAGTTTACAGTTATATCCGATATGGGGGTCCGGAGGATCTCCCGGTTATGGTGCTGTTGAATTTCTCAGAGGAACCGAGCGAACTCGAATTTGATCTGCCGGAGGAGTTTGAAAGCCTTCAGCAGAGCAACTTATACGACCTGCTTGCGGATGAGGAAGTGCCAGCCATGTCTGAGGGGAGGATGCGGATTTCGGTCCCCGCGCTGACTGCCAGGGTTTTGACCGCAGAGCCGATGGAGTAATCGTTGTGGACCGCTCGCTCAATCGAAGGGAGTTTCTGCGCCTGAGTCTTGTGCTTGCTGGCGGCTCATTTGCCGCAGCCTGTCAAAAAGCGCTTAATGATCAAATTCCAACTCTCACGGAAGGGACTATGTCAATCGATATTAAATCCGGTATTCAGCTCAGCAGGGGCAACGCCGACGCCTGGACCCATCATAAATTGGTGATAGGCAGTCTGGAGAATCCTGAGGCCTGCGAGACGGTCTGGATCGATAATGGAGCCACGCGTGTGCAGGCCGTTATGGACGGCAGCTCATTTTCTGCCAGCGTTCCGATCCATGCAGAGACCAACACTTTGAAGGCAGTCTGTCAGCATACAGATCAGGAGGATGAGTTGTCACCAGAGGTCACATTTACCGGCCGCCTGCAGCAGCGGCCAAAAGCCATGATCGCCTCATCGATTTCAAATGGCTACATCATCCTGGATGGGACCGGCAGTCTGCCAGATGAACTGGAACAACGCCCAGTACGCGAGTATTTCTGGTCGGCACGCACTGGGAACCCGGCGACCGTCAATGGTTCAACGGATGAAGGTCAGGGTAAACAAGAGCTCAAGGGAGAGATCAGTGGACCAAGCCTCACAGTGGAAGTCCCACCGGTCGATGGCGAATATTATTTCTCCCTGCGCGTGATCGACGAGGCCGGGCGCGAGGATACCAGTTCCACTTATTTCGTTGTCGAGCAAGGCAAGCCTCGCATCCCAGATTTTGATCACGAGAACCCGGCCTGGGTGGAGGAGGCCATTGTTTACGGCGTCATCCCGCGCCTGTTTGGAAGCCCGGGCGCTGAGGCTATTCAGTATAAACTGGATGATCTGGCAGACCTCGGAATAACCGCTTTATGGCTGGCCCCGATCAATGCCACAATCGACTACGGGTATTCGGTTATCGATTACTTCGAGCTGAGGGACAGTTTCGGCCCGAAGGAGGATTTCCATGCCCTGATCCAGGCCGCTCATGAGCGCGGCATCCGCGTTCTGATGGATTTCGTTCCCAACCACACCTCGAATGAGCATCCCTACTTCATGGATACCCTGGAGAAGGGCGAAGCATCGCCGTACTGGGATTTCTACGATCGCGATGAGAGTGGTGATTACACCTACTACTTCGATTGGACCCACCTGCCGAACCTGAATTACGACAATCCGCAAGTCCGCCGCATGATGATCGAGGCATTCTCCTACTGGGTGCGTGAGTTCGATGTGGATGGCTTCCGCGTGGATGCCTGCTGGGGCGTTCAGGAGCGCCGCCCGGATTTTTGGCCGGAGTGGAGACGCCAATTGAAGCGCATCAAGCCGGACCTGCTGCTGCTGGCGGAGGCAAGCGCCCGCGATTCGTACAACTTCGACAATGGGTTCGATGCAGCTTATGACTGGACGGAAAATCTTGGGCAGTGGGCATGGGGCCGATTCTGGGGAGACGAAGCGTCCGAGACCGATACAGATACGACAATTGAGCTCCTAAAAGAGGCTCTGACCAACCCTCCTGAGGGATATCATCCCGACGCCCTGGTCTTCCGCTTCCTGAACAACAACGATACCCGCACTCGCTTTATCGCGACGCATGGCGAAGGGTTGACGCGGGTTGCCACAGCTCTGTTGCTGACTTTGGCGGGAATTCCATGTGTTTATACAGCGGATGAACTGGGCCAGTCGTTTCTGCCCTATGATAGCGGGTTGATCTCCTGGAGAGAACGCTACCGAGGACTGCGGGATTACCACAAAAAGCTGATCGCTCTGCGCAAGGAAATTCCCAGTCTGCACTCCCGCCTCTGGCAACTCCTGGAAGTGGGGCCGGCCGATAAGATCCTTGCATACATCCGATATTTGGAAGGGAATGAAGAACCGGTGCTGGTACTGCTCAACTTTTCTGAAGAACCGGCCGCAGTTCAACTGTCTCTCCCGGAGGAGTTCAGCTCCCTGATCGAGGCTGGCAGTTTGTCTGACCGGTTGAATGATGAGGACATTGCATTCAACGGTACAAACGCCATCCAGATGAATTCGATGAGCGCTCGCATTCTTATGATGAAAAAGGAATAATTACCCACATGAAAATTGCGATCCTGACCGGCCCAAAGGAATTCCAGTTCCAGGATGAAGCGCTCCCCGCGCTGCTACCGGACGAGGTGCTTGTCCGTGTGGCTGCCTGCGGTGTATGCACATCTGAGTTGGATATGTGGGAGGGCAAGGCCGGAGACCAGGTCTACCCGCGTTATCCAGGCCACGAGGTGAGCGGCGTGGTGGCAGAACTTGGGAAAGACGTCCGTGGTTTTGCAGTTGGGGACCGGGTGGCAGTCTGGGCGCCGGGACGCGGTTTTGCCGAATATGTGATCGTCAAGTCGAAATATTGCTTTCCAGCCGGAGAGATTCCTCTTGACCTGGCGCTCGCCGAGCCGCTAGCCTGCGCCGTCAACACAGTCGAAATGGCAAACCTCTCCCTCAGCGATGACGTGGTCATCATCGGCGCCGGCTTTATGGGCAATCTGGTGCAGAAGCTTGTCCAGATGCAGGGACCGCGTCACCTGATTGTTGCCGACACCCGTCCGGATGCGCTGGAGCGAGCCAGCCAATTGGGCGCTACCTGTGTGGTAGATGTCCGCTCTGAATCCCTGGCGGAAGTGGTGAAAGAGATGACCGCAGACCAGGGCGCGGATGCAAGCTTCGAAGTCACCGGCGCGCAGGCGCCCCTCGGTTTGCTGGGCGAGGTCACCCGCATGAGCGGCAAAGTTGTCATCGTGGGGTACCACCAGGGCGAGCCGCGTCACATCCCCCTGGGCTACTGGAACTGGATGGCTTTCCAGATCTTGAACGCTCATTTCCGCGAGGAAGCGACCATCCTGCGCGGGATGAGAATCGGCATGCGCCTGCTTACCTCCGGCCGCCTGACGCTGGATGGACTGGTGACGCATCGCTTTCAACTGAGCGAGATCAATCAGGCGTTTCAAACTGCTCATGAAAAACCCGATGGATTTGTCAAATCGACAGTTGTGATACAGAATTGACGGTGGTCGAGTAGACAGCGGTGATTGTTTGCTGTCGTATCGAAACCACAGGTTTCAAAGAGATGTTTCGTTTGATGACTACTTATGATCTCGATACGTTCCGCCACGAGCACGCGGGACTACTCGACCATCGGATTGTTTTTGAAAACCTGTCTATTATTATTTCCAAGGAGTGCAATCCATGCAGCCCAAACCCTGGCCTTTGATCCCGCTGGACCGTGACCATTTTCATAAGCCGCCGCGTGAATACGGCATCCTTCCCTTCTGGTTTTTGAACGGCGAATTGGATCCAGAGGAAATGTTGTATCAGCTGCGCGAGTTCCGCGATAAGGGCATGCCTGGCATCATCCTGCATGGGCGCTACGGCCTGGAAACAAGTTACATTGGCGAAACCTATTTGGACCGGATTCATTTCGCGGTCGAGGAAGCTGAGAAGCTCGGCTTGCAGACCTGGATCTATGATGAGATGAACTGGCCCAGCGGAACCGCCGACAAGCGTGTTCTGCAAGCCCGGCCCGACCTGGCTGAGCGCTACATCGAGTGCATTAACTTCACTGTGCGTGGTCCCTGGTTCACCTACCTGACCGGAGCGGACAGCCGTTATCTCGATTTTGAAAAGTCAACGCCTGTGGCGGCGTTTGCCATGCGGCTGGATGGGGATGAGGAGGTGATCGACCTCACCCCCAATCTGTCGTTCCGCGACGTGATCCCCTGGGAGGCGCCGCCGGGCAATTGGCGTCTGCTGTATATCGTCGAGAAGATCGCCGATTACTACATCGACGCGTTGAATCCAGAAGCCACGGCCGAGTTTTTACGTCAGGGGTATGACCCTTATGCCAGCGCGGTCGATGGCAAGATGACTTCACAGATGCTAGGCTTCTACACCGACGAGCCTGCCATGCACTATTACTTGAGCGGAGGGGAAACGCCGATCGTTCCGTGGACCAAGGACATGTTCCGCCGCTTCCAGGTGCGCAATGGTTATAACCTGCGTCCGCGCCTGCCGGACCTGTTCTTCGATATTCGTCCCGACAGTGCCCGTGTGCGCTACGATTTCTACAATACACTGACCGATTTCTACAGCGATGCCTACTATAAGCAGATCCATGCGTGGTGTGTGCAGCATAACGTCCTGTTCACCGGTCACCTGCTCTATGAAGAGGGACTGCGGCGTCTGATCCGCGTCGAAGGCAACCTGTTCAAGCATTACCCTCACATGGACGTGGTCGGCGTCGACCACCTCTACCCCATCATCGGCAGCCGCGACCGGCCCGATGAGCATGTCGCGATGAAGGTGGGCAGCTCGGCCGCACATCAACAGGGCAGTCCACGCCTGTTGTGCGAATCCTTTGGCGGCATCTTCATGGATGCGACCATGCAGCGCATGAAGTGGATCGCCGACTGGGAATATGTGCTGGGCGTAAACCTGCTCAACCCGCATGGTTTCCATTACACACTGGAAGGACCACGCAAGCGGGATTGGCCGCCCTCCATGTTCTATCAGTATCCCTGGTGGCAGTACTATGGCGACTTTTCGAATTATATGAGTCGCCTAAGCCATCTGCTATCCGGCGGAAAACACATCGCCAAAGTGGCGGTGCTCTGGCCGATGAATGCTATGTTTGCCACATATACACCTCAAACTCATAAGGATCTGGGCGACCGTATCGAACGCGATTTCAACACCCTGACCGATTTATTACTTCGTCTGCATTATGACTACGATTATCTGGATGAGGACGTGCTGGCAAATGCAGAACTCGAAGGCAATACAGTCTGCATACAGGATGAAGCCTACGAGCTAATCATCCTGCCTCCAATGACTCACCTCAAGCTGAGCACGCTTGAGCAACTGGAAAAGTTCATCGCTCAAGGTGGACGCGTGCTTGGAATGATCTTCCTGCCCAATCAGGCTTTTTCAAAGAGCGGCAGTGTCACTGAAATGCTGGATGTTTCCGAACGCATCCACTCGCTATTTGGCCTCGACCCATCCGACACACAAAAGAACTACCAAAACCAAACAGATATTGAGATGTTGGAACGAGAATATCCGAAGGGTGGCGGAGGGCAGGCCTCTTTCCTGCGAAGCTATGCGCTCAACCGCCAGCTTCCCCTGCGTATTCAGCAGGAGCTTGGGACTCCAGGCAAAACCGAAAGTCCATTGTTCGTCATCGAGACTCAGGAAAAGGAAGCCAGTCGTTACTATTTCACAACCGGCAACGGCGAACGTCAGGAGATTACCGATGAAGTAAACGCCGAACGCGAGGCTGTCGCCGTTAAGCTTGGACAGGCGATTTCGCAGCTCATCGAACCTGACATATTGATCGACAACAGTGAAGTTTTTTATCTTCACAGGCAAAAGGAGGAGCAGGATATTTACTTCATAATCAATCCTACATACGTCGTCCAAAAAATGGAGGTGAGCCTGCCAGGAGAAATCCAACCCGTGAACTGGGATCCTTCGACTGGCGCCGAGCAGCCCTTCGCGCCGTCTCAGGTGGTCGATGGACGCACCTGCTTCGACATTGAGTTGCCTCCCGTTGGTTCTGCTTTTGTCCTGGTGAAACCCCACTCGGGCTGGCGCGTGGTCGAGACGAATCTGAACATCGAAACCCTGGATGAAAAACAGTTGACCGGTTTCAGCCGGAACCGCGAAGGTTTTGCGGTCATTGAGAAGGAGGGTCAGCAGCAACACCTGACGGCACAGGCGGAAGAATTATCCGACCCGTTGACATTGGATGGCGAATGGGAATTTCAAACCGAGAGTGAGAATGCACTGGTGATCGGAAAGTGGCTGGCAACGCATGAGCTTGCAGACACAAGCTGGCAGGTGTACACAAAACCAGATGTTGATACGCGGGGCTGGCTGCCGATGGTCCCCGGCGCGTGGTCCTACCAACTGCCTGCCGAGCCGGATGCTGCCTACCCGATCCCGGTCTGGTACTGGATTTCGTTTCAGGCGGGCTATCTGCCTCCTAAAGTAAATCTGCTCGTGGACGGCTTCGCCGGCTCGGAGTGGTCGCTGTTTGTCAACGGTGAGAAGGTCGAGTCTACTCCCGCCCGCAGCCATGTGGATGCACAGATGAAAGCAGTGGAAATCTCTCCTCACCTTCAAACCGGGGAGAATCTCATTGCCCTACGGCTGGTGGTCACGAATTCCACAGACGGCCTGCTCGACCTGGTGAAGCTTACGGGTGAATTCAGCCTGTCGCCTCAAAACGATGGCACATACCGCATGGAAGCTCCCTGCACCTCTCTCCAACCTGCCCCCTGGACTAGTCAGGGCTATCCACATTTCTCCGGGCGAGCGCTGTACCGTAAGCATTTCAACCTGCCAGAAGCTTTTATCGGTCAGCGTGTGTTCCTTGAGACGCAGATGCAGGACGATGTGCTGGAAGTGCTGGTCAACGGTCAGCCGGCGGGCGTGCGTTTGTGGGAGCCGTATCAGATGGAAATTACCAGTCTGTTGAAACCCGGGGAGAATATGCTCGAGCTGCGTGTTGCCAATACCTTAGTCAACCTCCTCGAAAGGATCGAGCGTCCTTCCGGTCTGATCGGCGCGCCGAAACTGACGCCCTATCGGACGTTCACATTCCATCTGACAAGAGAATAACGGAGTGGCTATGAAAGTCAAAATCGAAGACCTGACAATTGAATCCTTCGCTGCATTTGGCGAGGTGATCACGCAGCCCGCCCGCGCCCAGGACGCGAACGGGCCAGGCTGGACGTGGTGGGGCGAAAACCACGTCATGTCCGGCGGTGACCGCAAGTACGCGATTGGCTATCTGGATCTGCAGCCCGCAGAGTTAAGTTTTAACTGGGCGGAGCGCCACATGCACAGCGATGAACTGCTAATTCCCATGGGAGGCGATTGCCTGGTATATGTGGGTCCGCCAGAAAATCCAGAGGAACCGGATCGGTTGCCTCCCCTTGACCGATTCCGTGTCTTTCGCCTGCGCCAGGGACAGGGCGTTTTGCTGGGCAAAGGTGTCTGGCACGGCGCGCCGATGGCACTCGACAAGCCTCTCAATGTAGCCGTCCTGCTGCTCAAGGATAGCGGCAAGGTGGATGGGCACGTTGTGAGGTTCGAAGAGACACCTGTACATATTGAAAGATAGAAGGAGCTTACGATGCCTGTTGTAGATCGTCGTGAATTTGGTGGGCGTTTTACGGTTCGTGAAAATTCGCAGCGCCTGGCGAATTATCGCTACCTGGAAATGCAGTTGATGGAGATGGTCGCGGGCTGGTGTCATACCACGCCTCAGATCGCCTTCAAGGCTGCATTTGGCTATCACGTCTATGACCATGCGCAAGCCGCAGATTTACTGGGCGAGCGACTGGAGCAGTTGAGGTCTACGCGCGACAGCCAGGAACCGGGCACCGACGAGTTTGCCCGCTTGTGTGAAACGGTCTGGAAGTTGGATGACACGGTCGAACGGTTGACGGCTGTATACCGGGTGCTCGAGCCGCACCTGGTCAGCAGTTATGTCTATCACGCCGATGCCACCGATCCGCTGGCCGATACGCCCACTGTCCGCTTGCTGCGTCAGTTGGCAGCTATGGGCCAGTCGCATGTGGCGTGGGGTCAGGCCGTCCTGGAAGCTCTCAGTCGAGATTCGGATAAGCGACGGCAGGCTTGGGAGGTCCAGGCGGAGATCGAAGCGAAGCTGGTGGAATCGGGTGGCGTTACAGGTCAGGGAATCGAATCGCACTGGCTGACGTTTCACAGTGCGCGCGAAGCGGACAAGCCCAAGCCTCGAACCCGCCGCAGTGGACGCGTCTACCGCTTCACGAAAAGCTGTCCTCCGCTCGAGCATTCGATGGTTGAGCCGCCGTTCTGGTTTTCTTCCGATCCGAAGGAATTCGAGAAGGCTTATACATCAGAAGATGAATGGTCGATCGAAGGTTTCCGTCACAAGTTCCACCAATTGCTCTACGGCGAAGTGGAAACCACCGACCGAATGGGCAAGATGATCGCTGAGTTCCCGGAGCTGCCCTGGGAGATGCGCATGGAGCTGGCTCACCAGATGTGGGATGAGGCGCGTCACATTGAAGTTGTGGCAAAAGTCTGCGAGGAAGAGCTGGGTGCAACACTTGGCTACGGTCCCTGGCCGCTGGCATGGTGGTGGATGCAGAAT
>DATFET010000197.1:0-7388 GCA_035250835.1 Anaerolineales bacterium | reverse complement strand
CGAAGCGTGCGGCTTCGCGCCTGGATTTCTCCATTGGCTGAACCCTATGCTTCAAAAAGGAGTAAAGAAATGGATACAATTAAGTTCATCATCGAAGAATACATAGACGAAGAGTTCGGTTTTCGGTTCCCCACTAACAATATCTACATCAATCACGAAAATCTGATCCATCTTGTGGAACAGGTCGAACGCGCCTATCGCGCTCCAATCCAGCCTAACGAACCCTTCCGTCAAAGCTATGTCGGACTTCCTACAAGCTATTACCGCGGCTATCGTAACGAGTTTCTTGGAAAAACAGGACGACCTGTTAGCGTTCTGCTGGTTTGCACCTGTTTGGAGGAGTTATGTAATTCGATCGTCGCACAGATTAAGATCAATTCTAAAACGGTAACGTGGAGTGAGATCAGAAGTCCATTTCTGGGTGGAGAGGTGGAGCGCTGGGTTAGCGAGGAAGACTCTCAGATAGCCGATGGCTATCCAATTGATTATTCCAATCTCGGTCCGTTTGTTTTTGATCGGGAACAATACATGCATGCATTGAACGCCCTTGAACAGAGTGGGTAGATTGCGAAGAACACGGTTGTTGTTCAACAGCAACCGTGTTCTTAGAAAACCTTGATGATCCGCGGCGGGACTTTCAGCGGCGTGAGTAGAGTTGGCAGATTGTGGAATTTATGCAGAATTTCCAACCAACCTGCCTGCAGCCCTGCATGGAAAATCTCTTCGCTTCAAAATCAATTGGATAACCTAAATCTTGAACCATCGATTCCGATCTGTTCCCCCAGCCAGTTGACCATGTCAACGTATGCCTGCGTTGGGAGTCCATGACCGGAGTCATACCATTCCACTCGCTTGGGTTCACTGCCAGCGGCCTGATACGCCAGAGCATCTTCCTCTGAAACAGAGGTATCGTAGCGTGCATTCTGGAAGAACAAAGCGGAAGGCGAGGCATGTCCTACGAAATGGATCGGCTCGATGGACTCCATCGCTTCCAGCCAGCGTTCACGAGCCGCAGGGCCGATGGTTTCAAATCCTCCAACCGGCTCATCCCCATCCGTGAAGTGGTTGACCAGACCGCCATCTCCCACCATGAGTCCATAGGCTTTGATGCGAGGCTCTATGCCTGCCAGCAGGCCGCCCATGGCTGCGCCGTAGCTGTAGCCGATATAACCGATCCTGGCTGGGTCGACCTTTTCGTGCTGAGTCAACAAATCCACGCCGCGGCGCAGGTCCATCATGAGCTGGATCTGATCCTCGCGGTCCTGCGGAGTGAACGTTATCCAGGGCTTGCCGCTGACCCGTGCGGATGGCGCGCTGATGGTCAACACAACGGCTCCGCTGTGGACAAGATCCTCTGCCAGGGGAACTAGAGTTTCGCGTGAACCCGAGGAACCGTGCATCAGGAGTATTCCAGCAAACGGACCTGGCCCATCAGGGACGACGAGGTACGCAGGAACATCTCCAGTTAGGGGGCTGGGATAGGAGATATCGTGTACGGTATATGTATCTTCTTTTCGGGAAGATACTTCTGTGATTTGTACAGGTGACTGGGACTCATAATCAAAGAGGTGAACACTCCGTTCATAGATGTCTGAAGGCGAAGTCGGTATGGGAGTGTCCTGGATCACTGCAATTTGTGTTTGCACAGTATCCGCAGGCGTACTAACAGGTCCGCTGCAGGCGGCGAGCAGGATGGATATACATACTGCAGGTAAAACGCAACGCAGAATTACTATCATGAAAATTGCCTGGTTCAGTATTGGATTATATGGAAAAGAAGATGACGTCACATCCCTCTACAGGAGCAGATTTTTTGTCGTTCAATCAACTGAGATCGGGCGTTTTTTTAATCCCCCATCCAGACAGGAAACGTATTTGGATCAAGCAGGCCAGATGAGCGGCGCCATGATCACGACGATGACCGCCACCACGAGTGTTAGAGGAATGCCCACGCGCAGGAAATCGGAGAACTGATAGCGCCCTGGACCATAGATCAACAGATTTCCATGATGACCGATGGGAGTGAAGAAGGAGGTGACGGCCGCCATGGCCACTGTGACAACCAGCGGCTCAGGAGGTAGACCCAGGCCTTTCCCCAGGGCGAGGGCGATCGGCGCGAAGAGCGCGGTGGTCGCCGAGTCCGACATGATCTGCGTGGCAAGCCCTGTCAGGAGAAAGAACGCCAGCAGAATCCAATAGATATTCCACGAAGAGACCAGCCCCTGCAGCCAGCCCGCCAGGAGATCGGCGGTACCTGTAGTTTGCATCGCCAGTCCCAGAGGAATAGCGCCGGCAATAAACACAAAGATACGAGTATCAATGGATTGATAGGCCTGCGGGACCGAAATACATCCGCTCAGGATCATGACTGCCGCGCCTCCCAGAAAAACGATCTCGAGAGGAATGATATTGAGTGTGGCGATGATCGTGGTGATGACCATGATCGTTCCTGCCATACGGGCCTTGTGCAGAGGCTTGGGTTCACCTTTAAATGGGACAAGCATCAGGAAGGAATTGTCCTCAGAGATCCGCTTGAAGGAGGCATCGTCGCCGGTCATGACCAGCACATCGCCCTCCCGAAGTCGGACGCGTGACAATTCCGTCCGTAGACCGCGTTTGCTCCTCCAGACTCCCAAAATAATGACGCCATACGTATGCAGAAAATCGATTTTTCCGATCGTCCTGCCGATAAATCCCGAGCGCGGCGCCACAACAGACTGGACCAGTCGTGTGGATAAATCCTCTTTGCCATTCCCATTTTCACTGGAGGATAAGAATGTCTCTCTATATTTTTCCAGAGGCCGCAGGGCAATGCCCGGCTCCCTTTCGATGCTCGCCAGCTTATCCGGCGAGGTACGGACTACCAGGACGTCACCTGCCTGGGTTTTCTTGCTGCCGAATGGACGATTGCGCCGGCGGTTTCCACGATACCAGGCGGATACTTTATATTCTGCAGCCTGCTCCTCGATCTGGCGGATCGATTTACCGATCAACGGTGAATCGGGCAGAAGTATGATCTCAGTGAAATATCCTTCCAGCCTGAAATGATCGCTCGTCCCTTCTCCGCTGGGACGCGCTGGAAGCAGGTATCGGCCAACCAATAAAAAGAAGAGCGTTCCAGCCACCGAAATCGCAAGGCCAATGGGTGCAATGGAAAAGATTCCCAGGCCGCTTCCCCCTGACTGCTCGAGCAAGCCATCGGCGATCAAAAATGCCGGCGCACCGATGATGGTGATCGCCGTGCCAAGCGAGGCTGCAAAGGAAAGCGGCATCAACAGTTTGGAAGCTGGAATATCATTATCTCGTGAGAGCTTCAGCATGGGCGGCAGCATGAGCGCGGTGATGGTGACATGATGCGTGAACGCGGACATTAATGCAACAGACGGCATAACCACCCCAATTGCCCTAGTCAGGCTTTGGCCTGCAAGGCGCTTGATCCCGTTGCCAATTCTTTCGGAGAGTCCCGTGTGATACAACGCCCCATTGAGCACGAACACAGACGCCAGCAGGATGGCGGGTTCACTGCTGAATCCTGATAGAGCTTCTTCGGGCTCGAGCACGCCCGTCAGGCTGAGCGCCAGGATGATTAGGATGGCCGTTAAGTCGATGCGGATCCATTCTGTAAAGAGCAGAATGACCGTTCCAAATAAAATAAGCAGCAGGGTAATTTGATCGGGTTCGAGACCTGTGTTCATTTTCGTTATAGAATGAAACGAAATCAGGCGCTACTTTATTACTGCCTGACTGTCATTTTTAACAGTATCCAAAATCCGTTCCCTGTGTCTGCCGAGGAATTCCAGCTCTTCGAGTTCCTCCAGTGAAAAATAGCCGAAACCGGTCGTTTCATTGCTCAAGCCAGGCTCGCCGCTGATGATCTCCGCTTCGAAGTGCAGAGCGACCACCTGGACCTTGTTCCCGTCCGGGTAAACGACCAATTGGTCGGAATGGCTGTAGACGCCGACCAGCCTCTTCAAGCGGACCCTCAGACCGGTCTCCTCGAAGACTTCTCGTTCGCACGCCTCAGCTATAGATTCGCCCGGGTCCATTGCACCCCCGGGCAGGCACCACTGACCATTGTCAGTCCGCTGTGTAAGAAAGATTCGCCCGTGCTCATCGAAAATGGCAGCAGTGCAACCCAGCCTTAATTTTCCGTGCCTGCCAAGCCGTTCACCATAAAGAACCTGGGTCATGTTTGTATTCCTTTGCCTGATGGGTCTCACAGTAGATTATCCCGCAAAACGGCTGATTATTCGAGGGAAAAAAAGAGATTGTCTTCACTCACTCTCCTCAGACTGAATCTCAAAGAAACCCACTGATTTGGCGGTAAAATTGTCCGTACCCATGACTCGAAGCAAAAATGCAAATGACGGTTTCGTGCGTATTAACAATGAGAAAACATTGATGGATGCGCCCGACGAAGTCCTGGTGATGCAGGTCGCCCGAGGCAGTAATGCCGCGTTAGAAGTGCTTTATGACCGTTATGCTCCGATGGTGTTGGGCATCTCGGTTAAGATCATGGGCGATCAGGCGCTGGCAGAAGATAACTTGCAGGAGACTTTCTGGCGCGTCTGGCAGAGCGCAGCCACGTATCAATCCCAGCTGGGTTCGTTTACGGGCTGGCTCTTCAGGATCGCACGCAACCTTGCCATCGATGCCTACCGCCGTCGTAATGTCCGCCCGCAGGCATGGACGAGCACAGGCGACAGCGATCCCATCCTGGACGAAACGCCTGATCCCGATATGGATGTAGCGGAACAGGCTCAATCGCTTTTTAAGAACCGTCAGGTCCGCAAGGCGCTGGCATCCCTGCCGGCTGAGCAGCGACAGGTCATCGAAATGGCTTACTTTTACGGGATGACACGGCAGGAGATCGCCAAAGCGACCGGGGAGGCGCTTGGCACCATCCATACCCGTGCCCGCCTGGCATTACAAAAATTACGCGGAGAATTGGATAAAGAAGAGTTTGAAGGATAACATGGATCCACACATCGAAGAATTACTACCCTTTTACGTGCTGGACGCGCTCACAGACGATGAGAGAGAACTCGTCGAGTCTTATCTATCTGAGCATCCCGAGGCGCGGGCGCAGGTCCTGGACCTGCAGCGCGGCGCCTCTGCGATACCTTATTCGGTCTCAGCCGTGGAACCGCCTCGACGTGTGAAGGAATCGCTGATGGCGCGCGTCGCCTCCGATGCAGCCGCGCGCAGCGGCGCCTCCATCGCGGACCAGCCGACCCGACGCGCGATCCGCTTTGAAGATATCTTTCGCGTGCTGAGCTTCGGGGCAGCGACTCTGGCGATCCTCTGGGCACTTGTCCTCAATGCCCAGGTTGCCCAATTGCGAAATGAAATCTCTGCACTGAACAACCAGCTGGCAGCACAGGCACAGTCACTCGATCAGATCATCACGAACCTGCCTCAAAACAACCCATCGAATGTGGTCACGGTCTCGCTGAGAGGCACGGATGTCCAGCCGCACGCGCATGGACAATTGATCGCCGACCCAAGTGAGCAGTCCGCGATACTGGTGATCACAGGCTTGTCCCAGCTTGAACCGGGCAGCACATATCAGGTCTGGTTGATCGATGGCGGCGCGCCGGTCAGCGCCGGCTTGCTCACCGTGGATGAGCGAGGTCAAAGTGTATTGATCCTGACGTCCGAAGAGGACATCGGTTCATTCAATTCCCTGGGGATTTCCATCGAACCGGAGGGGGGCAG
Organism: Anaerolineales bacterium; assembly: GCA_035250835.1. Classification (GTDB taxonomy): domain Bacteria; phylum Chloroflexota; class Anaerolineae; order Anaerolineales; family Villigracilaceae; genus Defluviilinea. Next base: position 1,670 of record DATFET010000197.1, on the reverse strand, counting down.
TCCGCAGCCCACAGGTGAAATCGTTGTCTTGAGCGAGTTATAAGAACCTCCATTTCAAAGAAAAGAGTGTTGAGAGCAAATTCTCAACACTCTTTTTGTTTTCATAAATGCAAATCCAACGGGACTGCGTATGGATAAATAGGTACCACTCATGAGCTCAATTTTCTTTTGGAAGGAGGCAAGAAATATCGAAAGAAAGAATGATCTTATTTACTTACGGGAAAACTCAGTTTCTTGTGTTTCAGAGGAGAAAAATAATGAAAAAGATCTCGAAAGTTAGTCTGTATAGTATGTTGGTACTGGCGCTGATGTTTGGCCTGATGGCACTTCCGGCCAGCGCGGCCGATCATCTGGATGCGCCAGGATTGACCCCTCCCGGCGGTGACACCCGGGTGGATATTACCGATGTGTATGCGTTTCAATCGCCCGCCAACCCCGATAACACCGTTCTGGTCATGGGCGTGAACCCATTGGAAGGCGTATTGAACGACGGCACGTTCCGCCCCGCTGCCTATTATGAATTCAAAATCGATTCCACTGGCGATGGGAACGAAGACCTCACCTACCGGGTCACGTTCTCCAAACCGAACGGTTCGCTTCAGCAGAAGTTGACGCTGAAAGCACTGCCTGCCATGAAAGGTGCAACGACGATGGTGAAAGGCATGACCGGCACCAACATCGCGATCCCAGGCGGCGGTTGGATCAGCGCGGGCGCTTATGATGACCCGTTCTTCTTCGACCTGAACGGCTTCCTGGCCCTCGACTTCTGCAATCCGGGCACGAACTTTTTCAACGGCTTGAATATTTCAGCCATTGTCCTGGAAGTTCCAAGCTCCTGGTTGGGATCGAACAACATCGGTGTTTGGGCGCGCACTGTGGTGAATAACAGCCAGATCGACCGCATGGGACGACCGGCGATCAATACAGTATTCATCCCGAACAATCCATTGGAACCGTCTGGCAGTGAGCCTTCGCAACGGAACGCCTTCAATGCAGGCAAGCCCTCCAATGACCAGCGTGACTTCCGCGGCGAAGTGGTCGATACGTTGGAGATCTTCTACGGCGCAGGCAGCCCCGCGGCGCAAGGACTGGCAGACTTCCTTCTGCCTGATGTTCTGACCATCGATACTTCCTCTTCGGCGGGATTCCCGAATGGACGCGCTCTCGCTGACGATGTCATTGATATCGAGCTCGGTCTGGTGACCAACGGCGCCATCACGAGTGATTGTGTAGCGAACGACTCTGCATTCTCGAGCTCGTTCCCGTATCTTGCTCCAGAGAACTAAGCGGCGGATTCATCGATCATTGATTTCCTGGAGGTGGTTCGGGCCACCTCCAGGATCATTTGAGGAGACTCAGTCTATGAACGCACGCAAATCCATTTTGTTATTATTTTTCGTTTCAATTTTATTGGCTGGCCCCCGCGTTGTCGCCGCCATCAATGCATCATCGGATGGGCTGCCCAATCCCAGTTCGATCGATGGGGATACGCTTGTGAGTGTCCCACCGGTTGAAGCAGCCATCCTAACATTTCAGCAGCGCATCCAGCAGAACCCCAATGATGCAGTCAGCTACGCGTTGTTAGGGGAACAATACAGTCGACAAGCCCGTGAAACCGGAGATGTCAGCCGCTTTCAACTTGCCGAGCAGGCTCTGGAGCAAGCGCTGAT
>DATFET010000441.1:0-7007 GCA_035250835.1 Anaerolineales bacterium | reverse complement strand
GCAATGGGATTCTTTTATTCTTTACCTGATCGACGATTTCGGCAAGCTCAGATGCCTGGTCCAGCTGCAGGCTGGTGAGGCTCTGAACGGCGAAGTCAAGTCGTCCGCGAGTGGAATGACCCAGCTGGATCATAATTACATTTGGTAAAGCCACGATCTCACATTTCATACCATAGGCAAAGGCAATCTCGGTGAGTGTGTTTTCCACCACACCGACCGAAACGCCGGAAGCAATCAGTCCCTTGCCAATTTTCCGCAGGCACTCAAGCAGTTCCAACTCTTGTGTCGATATTGGATCGATGACTTGCAGATGCGGAGCGAGTTCAGCGCTCATTATTTGTCCTGTACAACCAGAGGAACCACCGACAGGGGTTCTGCCGGGAGGGGTGCTTCAGACGGCAGTCGCATGACATTAATGCCCACAAACCCGTAGATCATCCCCAGGAGAAAATTGAGAAAGTTGAAGAAGCAGTACGGCAGGTACACGAATGTGGATACACCCAGCGTCGCGGTCATGTAGGCGCCGCATGAATTCCAGGGGATCAATGGGGAAGTGACTGTCCCGGAGTTTTCTACAGCCGTCGCCAGGGTCTCCGGGTGAAGGCCGCGCCTGCGGAATTCGACCATGAACATGCGTGCAGGCAGCACAATCGCGATGTACTGGTCGCCGGCCACGATGTTAAACCCCAATGAAGTAAGCATCACCGTGGCGATCGTGCCGCCATCCGATTTGACTTTGTTAACAATGGGCGTGATCAGCCGCGCATTGAAACCGCCAAAGTCCATCATGGCGCCAAAAGACATCGCACCCAGGATCAACCAGACCGTGACCAGCATGCTATCCATGCCTCCACCCGAAAACAGGGCATCGATCTGCTCAACTCCGCTTGTCGAAGTGAAGCCATTGCCCATGGCAATCCAAACACTCTTTAAAGAAGCGAGTCCGTAGCCAAGGCTTGGGTCATTGGCAAACGTGGTGATCACCTCAGGCTGGAAGATCACCGCAACCAGTGCTCCTGCCAGGGTACCGATCAGGATGGAAAGGAATGCCGGATATTTGCGAATCCCGAGCAGGAGCAGCACCAGCACCGGCAGCAGGTTCCACAGGCTGATGTTGTAAGCTGACTCCAGGGCTTGTAACGCAGCACTCGTATCCATGGGTGCACTGATTACGACATTTCTCCCAATCAGGAAAAAAATGACCAGGGAAATCAGATAGGCCGGTATGGTGGCTTTAGACATGCTGCTGATGTGGGTATAGACATTGCTGCCGACGATTTGCGGGGTCAATATGGTTGTTTCTGATAGCGGTGTCATCTTGTCGCCGAAGTAGGCGCCGGAGATGACTGCCCCAGCCGTGATGGCGGGATCTGCGCCGATCGCAGCCGCCATACCGATAAACGCGACACCGAGCGTTGCGGCGGTGGACCAGGAACTACCGGTGACAATCCCAACGATCCCAGTCAGTAAAGCCGCGGCAAAGTAAAACCAGGCCGGGTCGATATATTTGACACCATAATAGACCATTGTGGCGATCGTCCCGGACATGTTCCAGACGCCGATCAGTGCCCCGACCATGAGCAGGATCATGATGGCGCTCATGGCCAGCGAAATGCCTTTGACGGTCTCCTCACCCAGCCTTTCCCAGGAATGGCCATTCTTGTGCGCTACGGTTGCGGCCACGACAGCGCTCATGAACAGCGCCACCTGGAGCGGACCCAGGGCGGCATCTATGCCGAACAGCACGATCGAGGTTGCCAGCAGCACGATCATGAAGACCAATGGGATCAATGCATCCACAAGGGATGGCGGGCGAACTGCGCTATCTTTGTTGAGCGGGTCAGTGTTCATAGAGTAGGTTCCTCACCCAGGCAGCCTTAAGTTAGGATTCGTCCGCTTTCATCTCTCGCCTGCTGATGCCTCTCCAAACGGCTTCGACCACCCAGGCCAGGATAATCGTCCCTACCAGGATGGCAAAGGTCTGGGGTGCAGTCAAGAAGGTGTACCAGCAAAACAGCAGGATTGCCAAAGTTGTCGCAATCAAGGCAAACGTCAGGATGGTCATAGATGCGCCGGTTTCCCTCCTCATCCGCATGTGACCGATGGTGACGAAAACAAAAATCGCCAGGGCAACAGCGGAACCAATCGAGGCGATGGCAGTGACGTCAAATAAAAGAGCCAGGGCGAGGATCAACAGGGAGGAGATCACCAATCCCTGTGTGCCTCCGGCGCGGTGGCGGCGTTTTTTGGCAAAAACAGGAGGCAGGGTCCCATCCTTGGCCATGGCATAGGTGGCGCCAATCGAAGCATACAGCTGCGAGTTGATCGCCCCGGTCGTCGAGAACAGGGCTGAAATGGAGATCATGGTATAGCCCGCGCTGCCGAAGATCGGCAAGGCAGCCACGGCCAGGGCCGTATCCGCATTGGCAATGACTTCGTCCACGCTCAGGGTGCCGAAGACGCCGATCGCTAAAGCCACGTATAGCAGCATGGTAAAGCCCAGGGAGATGTACATAGCGCGCGGCATATTCACTTTGGGATTCTCGATATCTCCGCCTGAAAAGGAGATCACACCAAATCCGAGATAGGCAAAAAAGGTCAACGCCACGCTAGCCATAATGTACGACAATGGAGGGTATAAGGATGGGGCAAGCAATGCAACGTTCATCTGGGAAAGCATGGCAATGGCAAAACCGCTCAGAACCACGAGGACGATCGAGACGATGATCGTCTGCGCTCGGCTGACCGCTTCCGCTCCGATCGAATTGACAAAGGTCAAGACGATCACGATGGCAGCGGCAAAAATTTTCACCCAGATTGGATTGGCATTTTCGCCGAGGAAGAGGTCAGTGGCATAATTTCCAAAGGTGACAGCCACCATGGCTGTCACAATCAGGACAGAGAAATATCCCAGCATGACCAGGCCGCCGGTGAACAAGCCCCTGCCGAACCCGCGCACGATCCAATCGATCAGGCCGCCGGCAGAGGGGTAGCGGGCGCCCAGCTTGGCGAAGGAATAGCCCTGCAGCAGGGCGATGATGCCCCCGATCAAAAAGGACACCCAGACCGCCGCGCCGGCAATGGTCCCTGCCTCCCCGAACAGGGCGAAGATCCCCGCGCCGACCATCGAGCCAATGCCGAGGAAGACCGCGCCGCGCAGGGTCATGGTCTTTTTTTCAACTGCAGGTTCAACTTCCTTCACGTTTGTCGTCATGATGTATCCTAATCGTTTTCATCCATGGTGTGCGCTGCCTCGCAGCGCACACCATAACACCGGTAGTGTGATGATTATTGTTCATTCGGAAGCCGAAAATATGGCGTTAGTCTCGGCAGCTGCTTTTGCCTCGGCTTCTTTAGCTGTTTCAAGATATTTGGCTTCCAGCAGTCTGGCTGCCTCCAGAGTCTCGATGGCTTCCTCGATCGCAGCCTCTTCGATCAGTTCAGCCACAACCAACGTACGCACGACATCTGCGGCAATGGCTGTCTTGATCGCCTCAGCCTCTTCGATTGTGGCAAGCGTATCGAGGATCGCCGCATTCTTCACGATCTGTGAAACCTCGATGGTCCTCTCCGCTTCGGCGATCGCCTTCAGTTCCTCGCCGACCATCATGAGCGCCTCGGCGGTGATGAATCCCTGCGCCAGGGGGAAACCGCCAGCCCGACGGACGGCGTCGCGCAGAGGGATCGCCCAGGTGTGCTCGAACATCAGCACCCCAAAGGCCTTGCCGGGCGGCAGAGCATCCACCACCTTCCGAATCCCCTGAAAATCCAGCCCAATGGAATGGGAAGCGGCAGCCATCATTCTCTCAATTGCCTCCGCGCTTGCCTCACTCCCTTCCATTTCAGACAACCCCAGCAGCTTGCTGATCACTTTGCCGAACTCGACCGATTCTTCCCTGGTCAAGCCGCTCATTTCCTTGGCGGTCACTTCTCCTGTGGGGGATTTGACAGCCACGAACAGGTCGATCAGGCGGATCAATCCGCGTCCGCGCAGCTCGGACAGTTCCTGCAGCACCTCGCCGCGGAACTGGTCTACCTGGTTGAAACCAACAATAACCACTTGTACAGGTCCAACTGTCATGTCTACCTCCCGTTGCTGACCATCATGTCGATGACCACTGTGATCGCCAGGATCAGGCAGTCGTCTTCGCCATGGAGCACATCCACGACGTACTGGTCGCGGCCAATCCACGAAAATTGCTTGGAAATTTTCCCCACCTGCTGCTGGCCGCGCAGGATATCGTACTGGGCCCAGATCACCTTGCCTCTGGTCAGCATATTTTCACCGCCGGGGATCTCGATCGTGAACCTCTCCCGAAGCGGGTCGATAATGGCATTGTGAACTTTAGCAGCCAATTGACCATCTGGTTTCAGGATATTGAAAGATTCACGAATCCGCAGGACCTTTTCATCCAGCTTGTACAACAGGTTGCCCTGCATATCGCGGAACTTCAATGACTCTTTGACCAACCGCACTTTGCCGTCGATCTTAAAGCGTGGCTGGCCGGCGGCATCGTTGATGTTAAAGTCCTGCCCCAGGGCAAACATGCGCTGGCGCATGATATAGCGATTGACACCTGAAGGCGTCTGGGGTCCCGCTCCAGGCTGGGCAGCCGGCTGCCCAGCCGCCGCCATGGGTCTGATTCCTCTGCCTGGTCTGGCCAGGCCACCACCTCTACGTAACATGGTATAGCTCCTTTACTTTTACTTTTCTATATGGATTTATCGGGTCAGCTCGTACACAGCATGAGCATAGATTTCCATGGCTTTATACAAATTCTCGAGCACCACACGCTCATTGGGTTGGTGCTCGGTCAGCGGCTCATCTACGGTCAGCGCGCCGAAGGCTACGCAGTTCTGGATGGCACGGGCATACGTCGCTCCGCCTGAAGACATAGGCTCGGTGACCTGATCGCCGCTGAGCCGCTGATATACATCCATCAATGTTGTGACAATAAAATTATCCAGGGGCAGGTAGATCGGCGCCAGCCAGTCGAATTGCTTGTACTCCAGGCCATATTTCGCAGCGGCCGCGCTCAGCTTCGCGACGATCTCTTGCTTGGAGGCGGTCACCGGAAGCCGCGAATCAATGGAGAGCTGTTCGGTCTGGTTGAGTTCGATCTTGCCAATGTTGAACTTGAGCTTGCCGGACGGCTCGTCGGCGCACTCGCCAAAGACGCGCGCAGCATACGGGTCCTGCCCAATCTCCTGGGCAACAAAATTGATGGCTTTGGATTCGACGCCAATCTCTTTCAGTGCCATACACAGCCGTGCAATGGCGTTGATGCCCTCCTCGGGAATCATTGCATGAGCGGCTTTACCCTTGACCTCGATCCCATCCCTGCCGCGCTCGTACTCGAAACCCAGCTGGTCGAGTTTTTTGGCCAGGTCATCCTGCCGCTCACCTTCGTACAAAATCGAATCGGGCACCGCATTGAATGCCGATCCGCCGCTGAGCCTGATCCCGCTCTCGTTGCTGCCTTCGAGCTGCAGCTGGAGCAGTCCCTTTTCCGCGTAGGTGACCGGGAATCTAGCATCGGGTGAAAAGCCAAACCCCGGCATCTCCTCATTTTCGTTATAGCGATTGATACAGCGCCAGAGAGTCTCTTCATCGGTCCCGATGATGAAGCGGATGCGCTTGTTGAACGTGACGCCTGCATCCGTGAGGGCTTTTACAGCATACAAAGATGCCAGCATTGGACCTTTATCGTCCTGCGTGCCGCGGCCGTATAGCATGCCATCGCTCTCCACCGGATCGAACGGACCATACTTCCAATCCTCGAGTTTCCCGGGCGGGACCACATCCATGTGTCCCAGGATGCCGAGCATTTCCTTCCCCTCACCAACTTCGGCGAATCCATAATATCCGCCATCCCCATACTGAGTCTTGAAACCAAGATCATTTGCGATTTGCAGCGCCTTGCGTAATGCCTGATCAATGGCCTCTCCAAACGGATAGCCATTGCCGCCTTCATCGCACACGCTTGGAATGCGCACCAGCTCGATCAGAGCCTTCTTCAAGGGGTCCTCCTGAGCCTTAAGATGGGGTGTCAGATTTTCAAGCATGTTCCTGTTCCTGATTTCTTATGGAGATCGTGCCCTCCCATGAGGGATTGCAGACCAGGCCCGCAATCCCTCATGGGAAATTGAGAAAAGGATCACTCGCCCAGTGTTGCCACCATAATAGCTTTGATGGTGTGCATACGGTTCTCAGCCTGGGCGAAGACGATCGAGCGCTCGGATTCGAACACTTCCTCGGTCACTTCCAGGCTCTCCATGCCGGTCTTCTCGTAGATGTCCTCACCGACCTTGGTCTCGCGGTTGTGGAAGGCAGGCAGGCAGTGCATGAACTTGACATTAGGATTGCCGCTTTTGTTCATGGCGTCCATGTTGACCTGATAGGGCTTGAGCAGGTTGATGCGTTCGTCCCAGACTTCCTTGGCCTCGCCCATGGAGACCCACACATCGGTGTACAGGTAGTCCACACCTTTGACGCCCTCGTCCACATCTTCCGTCAGGGTCAGGCGGGCACCACTCGCGTCGGCGAGCTTTCGACAGGTGTCGATCAATCCCTGCTGCGGCCAGAGGGCTTTCGGCGCGCACAGGCGCACATCCATGCCCAGCTTGCTGCCGGTCACCATCAGCGAGTTGCCCATATTATTGCGAGCATCTCCCAGATAGCAGTAGGTGATCTCGCCGAGGTGCTTGTCGCTGTGCTCCATCATGGTCAGGATGTCACAGATCATCTGCGTCGGGTGGAACTGGTCCGTCAGGCCGTTCCAGACTGGCACACCGGCATACTCGCCCAGTATTTCCACCAGGTCCTGGCCGAAGCCGCGGTACTCGATGCCATCGTACATACGTCCCAGTACGCGGGCGGTATCTTTCATGGATTCTTTATGGCCAATCTGCGAGCCGGAGGGTCCAAGGTAGGTAACATGGGCGCCCTGGTCGTAGGCAGCCACCTCGAAGGCACAGCGCGTGCGGGTGGAAGTCTTCTCGAAGAT
>DATFET010000189.1:0-6229 GCA_035250835.1 Anaerolineales bacterium | reverse complement strand
AAGTTTTTCTTCATCTCTAACCTCTCGATAATATTGCGTCAAGACCATCTCTGTACTTAAAACACAGAGACACAGAGAGGATTTCTCAGTGTCTCCATCTCAGATGCTATTGAATTTGCGACAGTCGATTTTGTTCCAATCAAACCTGCTCGAATCGCTCCACGGGGACGACAAAAAGTGTGGCTCGTTTCTCCCCGGAGGGGAGCGGCGACAGTTTCCCACGGATCAGCTCAAGGGCGGCATCCACCCGTTCATCCCGTATGCCCAGGAGAAGTGTCACCACGCCGCTCCGCAGGAATCCCCCGGTGGATGCAACGCGCGTCACGCGGTATTGTGCCGAGGTAAGAGCCTGGGTGACCGCGTCCGAATCGCTGTCCTTCAGGATCAGAATCATCATTTTCATAAGGAGCCCTCCTGATTAGAGTTCTTCAAAATGTTCAACAGGCAATGCAAAGACCGTGGCTCCGCCAACGGTCACCGGGACAGGTGTAGGCATGGGGAGAGGTGAGCCTTCCAGCGGCAGGGTCAGGTATTCAATACGCTGACGGCAGGAATCCTCCAGGGATTTAATGGCAGCTTCCTCCGTGCCTGGGCGCAAGCCGATGAGTATCGTGGCGTTACGCTGCCCAAGGAAGCCGCCCGCGCTCGACAGGAAGACCACCGGCAGATGCAGATGCCCAAGCGCGCGCATGGCTGTATCCTTATCCTGGTCCTGGACAACGGCAAACATTAAAAGATGAATTGAACTATCCATCATGCCTCTTTTCACTCTGCATCTTATCAGAAGTTATTACAGTATTCAACTGGAACAACCCAATGGTTTACGGGGTTTTGGGCCATGTCAGATTTTCCTCTGTCAGGGCAGCATCGACCTCTCGTATGAGCGTCAAATAACTATCTTCTGAAATCACTCCATCCCGCAAGAGTCCCCGCAGTGCATTTCTTTGAGCCCGCAGGGCATCGCGGCGGGCAGTATCGAGTTCTTCCGCCTCCACAGCCGGGTCGGATTTCATAACATCCCGCACCGCCTCGATCAGGTTGTCGTTCTGTCTTTCGATCAAAGGAGAGAGCGTTTGCCAGGTATGTTCGGAGATCAATCCCTGCTGGGTGATGCGCCGCAGATAATCATAAGCGGCACGTCCCGCCACATAACGTGCGTGGCGCAATTCATACTCATCCTGCGACTCGGAACGCTGAATGATTTTTAGCCGTCTGACCAGCCAGTCGGTGGTACTGCCCTGTACAAGTAAAGTGAACAACACAACGCCAAATGCCATCGCCTGCAGGGTAGTACGTACTCCTGCAAGCGCAGGGATGTCCGGGAGGCTCAACGCCAGTGCCAGTGTGATCGCGCCGCGCAGCCCGCCCCAGAACAGGATGTGTTTCCATTTGGCCGGGATCTCCCTGCCAAAGACTGAAAAGCCGTAGATGCTGACCGCGCGCGCCACCAATGCCGCCAGGATCGCCCACAGGATCGCCTGCCAGTTTGTCAGCATGCTATTCAAATCGATCGTTAAGCCAATGAGCAGGAACACGAAAGAGTTGGCGATGAATGCCGCGTATTCCCAAAAATTGTAGACAACTACCCGCGTCGTCGCGGACATTTCGCTGGAGCCCGCGTTGCCGTTCACGATCCCCGCCGCGACCACTGCCAGGACTCCACTCACGTGGAAATATTCCGCCGCAAGATAGGAGCCGAACGCCAGGACAGTGGTCAGGGTGGTTTCCACCAGCGGATCATCAATCCGACCGATGGTCCGTGAGAGTACGATCCCCAGGATAACACCGATCAGTACACCGCCTCCGCTCACCGTGAGGAACTGACGGATACTGTCAATCGCATCGAACCTGCCCGCCAGGGCAATCGAAAGCATGAGGTTGAACATGACGATCGCAGTTCCATCATTGAACAAACTCTCTCCCTCAAGCAAAACCTGCAGCCGGTGAGGCACACCCAGCCTGCGAAATAGTGCTACCACTGCGACCGGGTCTGTGGCAGATATGAGGGCGCCAAGCACCAGTGCCGTTTGAATCGCGATGCCCGTCCCCGCCGAAACCAGTCCACCGACCAGCAAGGTGGTCAAAATGACGCCGGGCAAGGCAAATAGAACAATCAATCCCAAATCACGCCGCAGATGTTCCAGGTTTAGGTGGAACGCGGCTTCGAAAACCAGCGGCGGCACCAGCAATGCCAAAATAATCTGCGGCGGTATTTTGATGGCTACAGGAGATAGAAGACTTAATACCAGTCCGATCAATACGAGGCCGACTGTATACGGCAGCCTCAACCGGCGCGCGGCAACAGCAACGACTGATGCAATCAGCAGGAGGATAACGACTACTTCTTCGAGCAGGATAATGTTTTCGCCAGACATCAAAAGTTTTCTTTATACAATTTACAGTGGGGTGAGTCCCCGCTGTAAAATTTTTATACCATAAATCCTGGTCTGTACATTTCAACTCAGTCATTCGCGACGGAAGCTTTTTGACGGCTCAAAATCAAGAAACCGATCAACCCGGCAATCAGGGAGCTGATTAAGATGCTGATCTTGGTAGTTTGGATAATTTGGGAATCCTGGAACGCCAGCAGTGTAATGAACATCGACATGGTAAAACCAATGCCCCCTAAAAAACCTGCCCCCACGATGTGAGCCCACGAGATCGTATCAGACAAGCGGGAGATCTTCAATTTAATCGCCAGGAAGCTTGCCATGACAATGCCAAGAGGCTTACCGATTAACAGACCCGCAAAAACACCCAAACTGTTCGGAGCCAACAGGACACTCAGTCCACTTCCCGATAGTACGATTCCGGTATTTGCCAGTGCAAAGAGAGGCATGATAAAGAAGGCTACAGGCTTATGCAAAAAATGCTGCAGCCGATAGGAGGGCGACTGTTCTCCACCATCCCGAAAGGGAAGTGCAAAGGCGAGGAGGACACCCGCCAGGGTCGCATGCACCCCGGATTCGAACATGAAATACCACATGAAAATGCCCGGGACTAAGTAAAACGCCAGATGGTTGATCCCCATCCGATTGAAGAGAATCAGCACTCCAAACACTGCCAGAGCAAGCATCAGATAGAATAAGGAAAAATCACCCACATAGAACACTGCAATAATCAAGATTGCACCGAGATCATCGATGATAGCCAGGGCAGTCAGAAAAACTTTAAGTGCGGAAGGAATCTTATTTCCCAGCAGTGCGAGAACACCCAGTGCAAAAGCGATATCGGTCGCCATTGGGATTCCGAAACCGTTCTGCGTTTCGGTGCCGCGGTTGATCAAAAAATAGAGAAGGGCAGGCACGGCCATGCCGCCGATGGCTGCGAAAATAGGCAGGGATGCATTTTTCAGATCCGACAATTCACCGATATACAGCTCCCGTTCGATCTCAAGCCCGATCAATAAAAAAAAGATCGCCATCAAGCCATCATTAATCCAGTGTTCCAAACTGTGCTGCAGGTGAATCCTGTCTGTCTCGAAACCGACCTCCATATGCCAAAAATCAAGAAATTCCTTTCCCAATGAGGAATTGGCAATCAGAATGGAAGCGAGAGTGCATGCAATCAAAATAATTCCGGATGCCTGTTCGCTGTCGAAAAATTCCAGGAAGAGTCTGGTTAGTTTTGTTTTCATTTCAGTCCCTGACAAGGAGGATATTTAGAGAATGCAACTCACATACGGATGGTTTGTGAGTACGCATGTATTTCCCGAAATTTATATACCATGTACTTTTCTCGTTAAGATTAATTCCCGTGGAGTGGAGCAACATCAAAATTCCTGCCAACCCTTGCACGAATGGCTGACAGAAAGCAGCTGACATCAAACTTAAATTTACATCTCAACGATACACGGAGCAGTGTCTGTGACCGTAACCGATCTGCCGTTGGCAAAAGTGACCAGCGTCTTGGTATGTCCCCGCAGGATTTTCAATCCCCGGTAACAGATCGTCACCTCCCAGGGGAAGGGATTCTCTCGTTCGAGCCGCACGCGCGTCGAGGACAGGATCTGCACGCCCAGCACCTGCAGGAAGAGACCCACCGGCGCAAGCCCTGTCAGTACATTGCGTTCCCCAAGGCCAGCTCCGTTTTCGGCGTGATAACGCGCGTAAAAGGCGCGGTTCTGTTTCAGGTTCTGCACGATGGCGGTCATGATGTGTGCCACGATCCGCGCCGCGTCGGAGCGGTATCCGTATTTGAGCAGGCCTTCGCAGATAAATAAATTCCAGGGCAGGTGGACCGCCTGTGACACCGATTCCGCTTCAGGCTGGGTGAGAAGCGGGCAGGCAGGAATCCCATAGGGGCGCTGGAAACGATTGGCGTCCAGCAGAGCGCGACCGATCATGATCTGGGCATGCCCTTCATCGGGCACGCCAGCCCACAGGGGCATGAAGAGTGTATGATCCTCACTGGTGAAATCGAGCGTAGAGATAATGACGGTATCCTCGCTGTTCAAGCCGCGCACTGAAACCTTGGCAAGTTTCGGATACACTTTTTGGGTGGTGTAGATCAGGCCATTGTTGCGCCGCTGGTAGTGACTATTGGATACGATCTCGTCTGCGGGTTTGGTGGAGAATTGGTGGAGTCGGATCTCGGGACGCTTCACCATTGGATTTTGACTTTGCACTTCGATCAACAGGCGGATCGGCCCTTCGAACTTGAGCTTTGTCATCACGGTGCCCGAGCCCTGCTGTCTAACCAAAACTTTTCCTGAGAGGCTCAGCCCCGTTACCCGATCGCGGTAATGATACAGGCCTGTGCGCGGCTGCCAGGTGGGCTCAATGGAACTCTTTAAAATCGCAGCCTGTTGATGAAGGAGCGTCAGGGCGTCATTCCGTTCGAGCAGTTCCGCCATTTTGATGAGACAGGCGGCCTCGTGATACAACATGGCCTCGAGGGCCGGGCTGTGGACATGGGTGATATCAACGCCGAGCGACCACTCGTGCCAGGCATCGAAAAGCGGGTTATCGTCGAACCCCGTCTGCAGGATATGCTTCCACTGGGGCAGGCCGTCGCGATCCTCATCGTATTCGGGTGAAAACCACGACCAGAAAAAATTCAGCAGCTGTGGGAAGACCCTGCTGAGAAACTTGTTATCCTCAGACCTCTCATAAAACTTCCAGGCCAGGCTGGAAAGGATCGGCGCGGCAAGATACCTCCCACGCTGACCTGAAAGCGATGGCTTTCCATCGATCGTCCCGTCCTCCCGCTGGACGGCGAGAAAATTCCCGAAAACGTCAGGTGCGGCCGATGACACGGGCAGCACGCTGGCAAGATAATATGCATCGAAGGGAGTCTGCCCGTTCCAGGATGTCGGGTAATCGGTGCCGTCCCCTTTTGGGGAGTAGCCGTGATCGGGTCCGCGCACGGAGACGATGGACGGGTTCGGCAAATGCTCGTTGGGCGGGAAGAACAACCCGAAGGCGGCATTCTGGCTGAGGGCGAAGGCAGCATCCCAGTCGCGGTCGCCGGTGTGGATCTCAACGGTCTGGCTGGAGTTCAACAGTTCGAGCCGCGCCCGTTCGGCCTCCCAGGGACGCGCCGCGGTCTGACGGGCCAGGTCGAAGGAGGCCTGCAGAACATCCAGCGCAGCCTGCGCCCAGGTGAGCTGACGCGTGGCACCGGGTCCCAGATCGAGATCCAGGTAGAGCGAGGCATGCGGCCCGGACCCGTGGGCAGGGCCTCCTGTCAAAAAAAGAACGGGGACAAGCCCGCTCGTTTTTCCTGCAAGAACATTGACCAGCTGCAGCTGGTTTGCAGTCATACTCTGTCCTTCAATGGGAGAGAGCAAGGCACACACCTCTAAACGGATCCTGCGGCTGGCATTGGATTTGTTCGCCACGCTCACACGCCCACAAGTGGCATTGGACTGTGGAACCCAATACTCGGTTGTAACGTCAATGTTGGGTAGAGGAGAGTAGTCGAGAATCAGGAAATTCGAATAAAATCGCCGCACGGTCGGCGGCAGTGCAAAAACGGAAGGGTCACTGACAGACTTGCCGTTTTCGCTGAAGCGCAGGAAGATGCGCATGGATTTTGCCCGCAGACCGTAGGTAGTGCGAAGCGAAAGCGCAGCCGGTTCTCCGCCGCCGAGGTTCAATTCCCAGGTATGATCGTTTAAGTAGTCAGGAATGGAGAGGCGTGAATCTGCAGCCAGGATGAGGCTAAGCGGGTCGCCTTTGGCGAGTGACCAATCACGCATAGGTGTATTGTACGGGCAGTTGGTCAA